>NZ_JAZFXT010000031.1:0-116444 GCF_036448855.1 Methylobacterium ajmalii | reverse complement strand
GCGCCTGACCAAGGTCAGGCTTGCCGGCCCGGACTGTCTCGAAGATGGCTCAGCGCCCGGGCCGCTGTCGCGGCCGGCGCCGATGGGTGGTCGTATAGGCTCCGCGTTTCGGCCCGTCAACCGGTTTGTGAAAACCTGGCGACAGGCTCATCTCTCCTCCCCTCCCCCTCCGCGCGTTCGGTTGCGAATCAACGACAGGCAGCGCGATACGCCACGGCCTTCGCGGGACACCGCTTGACGGGCATCCGCGAGTTGCCGGAGAACGATCGCATCCGGCCGAACAGCTTAAGCCGGATGGCCTGGACCTCGATCACGGAAGAATACCGGCGGCATGAACACCTCCTCGGACGGCACGCCCGCCCTGTCGCCCGGAGCACCGGTGGTGCAGCGGCCGGCCCTGACGGTCGGCAAGGAGGCGCGGGCGGGCGTGAAGGGACAGACGCCCTTGATCGTCTGGATGACCGGCCTGTCCGGGGCCGGCAAGTCGACGGTCGCGAACCGCGTCGAGGAGAAGCTGTGGCGGCAGGGCCGCCACACCATGCTGCTCGATGGCGACAACCTGCGCTTCGGGCTCAACAAGGATCTGGGTTTCGCGGACGCGGATCGGGTCGAGAACGTTCGCAGGACCGCCGAGGTCGCCAAGCTGATGCTGGAAGCCGGCCTGATCGTACTCTGTTCGCTGATCTCGCCCTTCCGGCGCGAGCGGGCCCTGGCACGCCAGTTGGTCGGGCCGGGCGAGTTCCTCGAGGTCTTCGTCGACGCGCCGATCGAGGAATGCCGACGGCGCGATCCGAAAGGCCTCTACGCCCGCGCGCTCGCCGGGCAGATCCCGAACTTTACCGGGATCTCGTCACCCTACGAGGCGCCGGAGGCTCCCGACCTCCATCTGCAAACGGACATCCACGACGTCGAGACCCTGGCCGACCGGGTTCTCGACGAGTTGCGGCACCGGGGCGTCATCGCCGGAGCCGCCTGATCACCGGGCGCTCGTCCGGGGATGTGGCCGCTCCCGCGGCCCCGGTCGATCGCCGGTTGGGAGATCGCCGCGATGCCTCAGGCGGCCGGGGACGCTTCCTCGGCCTTGGCCTCCTCGGCGCATTTCAGGCAGAGCTGGCGCTTGGCAAGCAGAGCCGAGACCGCGTTCGCGCCCTCGAAGCTGACGACGTGGCCGCATTCGAGCACGTTGAGCACGCGCTGGTCGGGGTCGTCGCGCTCGCCGGACGGATAGCAGCGGATCGCCGTCACGCGGCGCATGGGGATCTCAGCCTGCATGGCGTAGTCCTGGAACCTCGTCTCGATGCGGCGAAACGGTCGCCGCCGCGGTGCGCGAGCCCTTCCGAACCGGCCCCGCGTCATCTCTCCATAGCACGGAACCGGCATCGCCAGCAGGGCGGGCCTGCATTGCGTCATGTCGCAGGGCCCGGCCGACTGGCACGGATGCTGCAGTTCCCGCGGCCGATCGGTCCGCGTGTTATGGCGCCGCTTGTCAGAGCCTGCTTGACGCCGGGCGCCGTTTGGGATCACCGCGTCGTGCGGGGCCGGAACGTCTCCGCGCGGAGACAAAGCCGCCCGGATGGCGGCCCATCGCGGTCGAGCTCTCGCCCGTGGGGCGGACCGGCCGGCGCGAAACGAGAGACGAACCAGGAAGGAACCGTTCGGTGAGGGATTTCTCGACGCCCGGGCGCTCGCCCGTCTACGCCGCCAACGCCGCCGTCGCGACGTCCCATCCGCTCTCGACCCTGGCGGCCATCGAGGTCCTGCGCTCCGGCGGCAACGCGGTCGATGCCGGCATCGCCGCGGTGGCGGTGCAGTGCGTGGTCGACCCGCTGATGACCGGCATCGGCGGCGACTGCTTCGCCCTCTACGCGCCGAAGGGCGCGCGTGCGCCGATCGCGCTGAACGGTTCGGGCCGCAGCCCGGCGGCGGCGCACGATGCCTGGTACCTCGAGCGCGGCATCGCCCTCGCGCCGACCTCGCCCCACGCCGTCACGGTGCCGGGTGCGGTCGCCGCCTGGGCGAAGCTCCTGGACGACCACGGCACCCGCAGCCTCGGCGAGCTGCTGCAGCCGGCGATCCGCTACGCAGAGGACGGCTACCCGGTCCAGCCCCGGGTCGCCCTCGACTGGTCGCGCAGCGTCGAGCGCGTCGCCGGCGACCCGGCCTCGGCGGCGACCTACCTGATCGACGGGCGGGCGCCCGGCGTCGGCACCATCATGCGCCATCCGAAGCTCGCCGCCACGCTCAAGCGCATCGCGGAGCACGGCCCGCGCGGCTTCTACGAGGGGCCGGTCGCGGAGGACATCGTGGCCCGTCTGCGGGACCTTGGCGGGCTGCACACCCTCGACGACTTCGCCACCGCCGCGCCCGAGATCGTCACGCCGGTGACGACGCGCTACCGCGGCTACGACGTCTACGAATGCCCGCCGAGCGGACAGGGCCTCGCGGTGCTGATGATGCTCAACGTGCTGACGCATCACGACGTCGCCCGCCTGTCCGAGCTCGACCGGGTCCACCTCTTCGCCGAGGCCTGTAAGCAGGCCTACCACCACCGCGACGCGCTCTTCGCCGATCCGGTCCTGAACCGGGTGCCGGTGGAGCACCTCCTCTCCGAGGCCTGGCGGGCGAGCGCGCACGGCGCCATCGACATGGGCCGCGCCCAGGAGCCGGTGATCTGGCCGGAGCTCCCCAACCCGGAGCACGTCCACAAGGACACGGTCTATCTCAGCGTGGTCGACCGGGACGGCAACGCGCTGTCGCTGATCAACTCGATCTTCCAGGGCTTCGGCAGCGGCATCACCGCCCCGGAGAGCGGGGTGCTGCTGCACAATCGCGGCCTGTCCTTCCGCATCGATCCGGGCCACCCGAACACGATCGGCCCGCGCAAGCGCCCGATGCACACCATCATCCCCGGCATGCTGATGCGGGACGGCGAGACGGTGGCGCCCTTCGGCGTGATGGGCGGTCATTACCAGGCGATGGGCCATGTCGAGCTCCTGACCGGCATCATCGACCGCGGCCTCGACGTGCAGGAGGCGTTGGATGCTCCCCGCAGCTTCGCCTATGGCGGCGGGGTCGAGATGGAGCCCGGCTTCGGCGAGGGCGTCGTCGCCGGCCTCCAGGCCCGCGGCCACCGCACCATCCCGGCCTCCGGCCCGATCGGCGGCGGCCAGATCATCTGGATCAACCGCAAGGCCGGCGTCCTCGCGGCGGGGTCCGACCCGCGCAAGGATGGCAGCGCGCTCGGCTATTGAGGAGGCGTACCATGCCGTTCGACATCGACGCCGCCGCGGCCGCCCTCGTCGAGGCACGGCGCACGGGGAAACGCCTCGACGCCCTGCCGGAGGGCGCGCGGCCCGGCAGCGAGGCGGAGGCCTACGCGGTGCAGGATGCGATCGCGCGCATCCTCGGCCCGGTGGCCGGCTGGAAGGTGGGAGCCCCCGGCCCCGCCGCCGCCCCGGCCCGGGCCGCGCTGCACGCCGACACGATCTTCGTCGAGGCGGAGACGCTGCCGGCCTCGCTGTTCCATGTGATCGGGGCGGAGGCCGAGATCGCCTACCGGTTCGGCCGCGACCTGCCGCCGGAAGCCGGGCCCTACGACCGCGAGGCGGTGCTGGCGGCGGTCGTCACGATGCATCCGGCGATCGAGATCGCCGATACCCGCTTCGCGACGTTCGGCGCGGTCGACGCGCACAGCCAGCGCGCCGACCAGCAGAATCACGGCGTCCTGGTGCTGGGGCCGGGCCTGACCGACTGGCACGGCCTCGACCCGGTGACCCAGCCGGTGCGGCTGGCGATCGACGGGACGGTCCTGCACGATCACGTCGGCGGCAACTCGGCGGTCGATCCGGTGCGGTTGCTGGTCTGGCTCGCCAACGAGGGAGCGCGCTCCCTCGGCGGGATCAAGGCGGGGCAGGTCGTCACCACCGGCTCCTGCACCGGCACGGACTTCGTCACGGCGCCGACGCGGATCGTGGCGGAGCTTCCGGGACTGGGGAGCGTGGCGCTGGCGATCGGGTGAGACCGCTACGGGGGGCGGCGGCCAGTCCGGGGGGAAGCCGGCGCTGGCGCCCCACCGACGACGATGCCGGCAAGGCGGATCGTCAGGCTGCCGCATCCAGCGGCACCGGCCGCCCGAAGAGGTAGCCCTGCATCTCGGTGCAGCCTTCCCGCCGGGCCGCCGCGCACTGGTCCTCGGACTCGATCCCCTCGGCGGTGACCGTCGCCCCGAGCTGGGCGGCGATGCCGACGACGGCACGCACGATCGCGGCGGTGCCGGGATTGGCGATGTCGGCGATGAAGGAGCGGTCGATCTTGATCGCGTCGAAGGGAAAGCGGCGCAGGTAGCTCAGGGACGAATAGCCGGTCCCGAAATCGTCGAGGGCGATCCGCAGGCCGAGGCGGCGCAGCGCCAGGAGCAGGTCGACAGCGTCGCCGTCGACGAGCAGGCTCTCGGTGATCTCGATCTCGAGCCGGTCGGGGCCGAGACCGGATTCGCGCAGGGCCGCCTGGATCGCGGCCACCAGGGGCCCGTGGCGCACCTGGGCGGCCGAGACGTTGACGGCGACGCGGGCACCGTCGGTCCAGGTCGCGGCGTCGCGGCAGGCCTGGCGCAGGATCCAGGCACCGAGGCGGTCGATCAGGCCGGTCTCCTCGGCGAGGGGAATGAAGGCCCCGGGCGAAACGAGGCCGCGGGTCGGGTGGTGCCAGCGCACCAGGGCCTCGCGGCACACCGTCCGCCGCTCGGCCGCGGTGACGATCGGCTGGTAGTGCAGGACGAACTCGCCGCGATCGAGGCCGAGGCGCAGGTCGAGCTCGAGGCCGCGCTGCTCGGCCGCCGCCGCGTCCATCGCCGGGTCGTAGAGCCGGAAGGTGCTGCGCCCGGCGGCCTTGGCGCTGTAGAGCGCCCGGTCGGCCCGGGCCATCAGGGTGTCGGCGTCCGCGCCGTGGCCCGGGGCCAGCACCACGCCGATGCTGACGCCGACATGCATCGACCGGCCGGCGACGGCGATCGGAGCCTGCATCGCCTCGACGAGGCGCGAGGCGACCTGCGACGCCGCCGGCGAATCCCCTCCGGCGAGGAGCACCGCGAACTCGTCGCCGCCGAGCCGCGCCAGGGTGTCCTCGCCACGCAGGACCGCCCGCATGCGCCGGCCGACCTCGCACAAGAGCGCGTCGCCGGCGGCGTGGCCCAGCGTGTCGTTGACCACCTTGAACCGGTCGAGGTCGAGCCACAGGATCGCGCAGGCCCGGCCGTCCCAGAGCAGGGCGTCGAGCCGGGTGCGGAACAGGGTGCGGTTCGGCAGGTCGGTGAGCGCGTCGTGGGCCGCCATGTGGGCGATCCGCCGCTCGGCCTCGCGCCGGGCGGTGATGTCCTCGACCTGGAGCAGGGTGGAGGCGGGGTCGGCCGGCAGGGGGAGGCGCACCGCCGAGACCCGGGCCCACATCGTGCCGCCATCGGCGCGGGGAAAGCGCATCTCGCAGACGGCGGGCTCCCCGGCCTCGCCGGCCCCGGCGAGGAGTCGGTCGAGGAGGCCCGCCTCCTCGGGCAGGCCGAGGACCGCGAGCGGCCGCCCGACGAGGTCGGCGGCCTCGCGGCCGAGGGCGTGCAGGAAGGCGCGGTTGGCCTCGACCAGGTCGCCGGCGCCGCCGACCACCAGCATCCCGGCCGGCATCCGCTCGATGATGCCGCGCAGGTGGCTGGCGCTGCGGCGCGCCTCGGCCTCGGCGGCCCGCAACGCCGCCTGCTCGCGCTTGAGCGCGGTGATGTCGAAATGCGCGCCGGTGCGGCCGTCCTCGCGGGCGTGCTCGATCACCCGTATCCAGCGCTCGCCCGGCAGCGGCACCTCGAACGGCGCCCCGGCGAAGCGCTGGGCCTCGCGCAGATGGGCCAGAAGCTGGGGCGGGGCATCGCCGTGGGTGTCCTGCCAGGCGCGCGCCACCACCGCCTCGAAGGTGAGGCCGACGGCCTCGCCCGGTGCGAGGCCGTAGAGCTGGGCGAACTGCCGATTGGCCGAGACGATGCGCCCGTCGGCATTCGCCGCCACGATGCCGTCCGGCGTGTCGGCCTCCGCCGGCGTGCGGGCGCCGACGCCGTCCGCACCCTGGGTGATCCGGCGCCACAGCCGCACCCGGCCGAGACCCGGGATGGTCTGGGCCGCCACCCGCAGCCAGGTGCCGCGATGCTCGAACTCGAACGGCCGGCTCTGGGCCTGGTGGCGGGCGAGCCCGCTGGCGACGTACTCGTCGATGTAGCGGGCTTCGTCGGAGGTCAGGCGGTTGCCGTAGAACCGACGCAGGTTCTCGCCGTAATGCTCGCCGAGATGGACGAGTCCGTCATGCTCGGGAAAAAGATAGAGAAAAGTCTGGTTCCAGCCCACGGCGCAATCGTCGGCATCGAAGACGCACAGGCCGATATCGAGGCCGTCGAGCAGGTCGGCGAGGAGCCCGATGCGCGGGTTGGGCTTCTGCATGCTGTCGACCCCGATCTGTCGTGCGGCACCGTCCGCGCCGGACCTTCACGGACCCGCACCGGGCCTGGAGCGGGCCTGGAGCGGGTCTGGACCGTCTCCGGCGATATCCTGCGCATCACCGCATCTCAAGCTCGCATGACCTGATTGACGCCGTCTTTCTTTTTTGTGGGGCGCCGTCTTCTGCCGCAGAGGAAGAGATCGGGCTCGGCGCCCGACGGGGAACGGCCCGCAGAACTGCCCTTGCCAGCCCGCCGCGGATCGGCTGTGAAGGGATAAGTGACGACAACGGGCGACCACGCGCGGGAACGACGCGGGCGCCCGGGAGGAGACCACGATGAACCGTTTCACCACCGGCCTGTGCGCGGCCGCCCTGACACTGGCGGTCCTGTGCGCGCCGGCCGCGGCGCAGATGTCCGACGACGTGGTGCGCATCGGCGTGCTCACCGACCTCTCGGGGCCCTATGCCGACAGCGGCGGGCGCGGCTCGGTGGCGGCGGCCGAGATGGCGGCCAAGGATTTCGGCGGCAAGGTCCGGGGCAAGCCGGTCGAGATCATCTCGGCCGACCACCAGAACAAGCCCGACGTCGCCTCGAGCCTGGCGCGGCGCTGGTACGACGTCGACAGGGTCGACGCCATCGTCGACCTGCCGGTGACGGCGATCGCGCTCGCCGTCCAGGCGGTGGCCAAGGAGAAGAACCGCACGGTGATGATCACCGCGGCAGCGACCTCAGACCTCACCGCCAAGACCTGCTCGCCGGTCAGCTCCCACTGGACCGACGACACCCACGCGCTGACCGCCGGCACCGCCCGGGCGGTGTTCGAGCGGGGCGGCAAGTCCTGGTACTTCATCACCGTCGACCACGCCTTCGGCCACGCCCTGCAGAAGGAGGCGACCACGGTGGTCGAGTCGCTCGGCGGCAAGGTGGTGGGCACCTCGCGCCACCCGATCAACACCGCCGACTACTCGTCCTTCCTGCTCCAGGCCCAGAGTTCGGGGGCGGACGTGGTCGCCTTCGCGAGCGTCGGCGACGACTTCACCAAGGCGGTCAAGCAGGCCGACGAGTTCGGCCTGACCGGGGGCCGCCAGACGCTGACCGGCTTCCTCGTCTACGTCACCGACATCAAGGGCCTCGGCTTGCCGGTGGCGCGCGGCCTGACCTTCTCGTCTGCGTTCTACTGGGACCAGAACGACGCCGCCCGGGCCTTCGCCAAGCGCTTCCAGGACCGCACCGGCGCGATGCCGACGAAGAACCAGGCGCTGATCTATGCTGCCGTCACCCACTACCTGAAGGCGGTCGACAAGGCCGGAACCGACGAGGCGGTCGCCGCCAACGCGGCCATGCGGAGCCTGCCGGTGGCGTTCTTCGACCACCCGGCCACCCTGCGGGCCGACGGGCGGCTCCTCTACGATCCGGTGCTCTACCGGGCCAAGGACCCGGCAGCGAGCAAGGGCCCGTGGGACCTCTACGAGGTCTTGCGCACCATCCCGCAGGGGGAGGCCTTCCTGCCGATGAACCCGGCCTGCGCGCCGAACGGGCGCGGGTGACCCGGGCGTGGACCGCATGAGCGACCCCGCCCTCGCCGAGGGGTTCGACCTCCGGCGCCTGCCGGACGGCTTCATCGCGAACCCCTATCCGGTCTACGCGGCGTTGCGCGAGCACGCCCCGGTGCATCGGCTCGGCGAGGGACAAATCCTGCTCTCGCGCTACGCCGACCTGGAGCGGGTCTACAAGGACGCTGCGACCTTCAGCTCGGACAAGACCGTCGAGTTCGGAGCCAAGTTCGGAGCCGGGTCGGGGGCGGGGGAGGCCCCCTCCCCGCTCTACCGCCACCACACCACGAGCCTCGTCTTCAACGATCCGCCGCGCCACACCCGGGTCCGGCGGATCATCGCGGGCGCCCTCACCCCCCGGGCGGTCGCCGCGATGGAGGCCGGCATCGTGGCGCTGGTCGACGATCTCCTCGACCGGGCTGCGGCGCGCGGCACGATCGACCTGATCGAGGATTTCGCCGCCGCGATCCCCGTCGAGGTGATCGGAAACCTGCTGGGCGTGCCGCGGTACGAGCGCGGGCCCCTGCGGGATTGGTCGCTGGCGATCCTCGGCGCCCTCGAGCCCGTCCTGCCGCCGGAGGTCGAGGCGGACGGCAACCGGGCGGTGACCGCGTTCCTGGCCTATCTCGACCGCCTCGTCGACGACCGGCGCCGGCATCCGGGCGACCCGGACAAGGACATCCTCACCCGGCTGATCCAGGGCGAGGTCGGCGGCGAGCGGCTCTCGCCCGAGGAGCTGCTGCAGAACTGCATCTTCATCCTGAATGCCGGCCACGAGACCACCACAAACCTGATCGGCAACGCGCTGCACCTCCTGACCGAGCATCCCGCGGCCCGGGCGCGGCTCCTCGCCGAGCCGGAGCTGATGCGCAAGGCGGTGGAGGAGGTGCTGCGCTTCGAAAGCTCGAACCAGCTCGGCAACCGCGTCGCGACGACGGATTTCGCGATCGACGGGCAGGTCTTTCCGGCCGGCACCCAGATCACGCTCTGCATCGGCGCGGCCAACCGCGACCCGGCGCAATTTCCCGACCCCGACCGGTTCGACGTCGCCCGCGACCCCAACCGCCACCTCGCCTTCGCGAGCGGCATCCACCAATGCGTCGGCATGGCGGTGGCCCGGCTGGAGGGCCGGATCGCGCTCCCCCGCTTCCTCGCGCGCTTTCCGGATTACCGCCTCGACGGGATGCCGGAGCGCTCGCCGCGGGTGCGCTTCCGCGGCTTCCTGCACCTGCCGGCCCGGCTCGCCTGACGGCCGGACCGGGGAGCTGCGGCCCCTCAGGCCGCCTTGACCCGGGCCAGGAAGGTCGTCACCTCGTGGGTCAGCCGCTCGGACCGGCGCGCCAGGTCCTGGGCTGCGCCGAGCACCTGGGACGCCGCGGCGCTGGTCTGGCCGGCGCCGTCGCGCACGCCGACGATGTTGCCGGTGACCTCCTCGGTGCCGCGCGCCGCCTGCTGCACGTTGCGGGTGATCTCCTGAACGGCGCTGCCCTGCTGCTCCATCGCCGCCGCGATGCTGGCGGCGTAGCTCGACATGTCCTCGATCACCTTGGCGATCTGGCGGATGTCCCCCACCGCCTCGCGGGTCGCCCCCTGGATCTCGCCGATTCGCGCGCCGATCTCATCCGTCGCCTTGCCGGTCTGGCCGGCGAGGTCCTTCACCTCCGCCGCCACCACGGCGAAGCCGCGGCCGGCATCGCCGGCACGCGCCGCCTCGATGGTGGCGTTGAGCGCCAGGAGGTTGGTCTGGCCGGCGATGCTCGACACGGTGGCGACGAAGTCGCCGATCCGCTCCGCCGTGCCGGCGAGGCGCTGCACAGCCGCGTTGGTGCGCGCCGCATCCTCCACTGCCCGGGCGGCGAGGCGGGACGACTGGGTCACCTGCTGGACGATCTCCTGGATCGAGGCCGTCATCTCCTCGCTCGCCGCGGCGACCGTCTGCACGTTGGCGGAGGTCTGCGAGGCGGCGCCCGCCACGGTCACGGTCTGCCGGGTCGTCTCCTCGGCCACCCCGGTCATGGCGCGGGCGGTCGCCTCCATCTCGGTCGCGGCGCCGGCAACGGCCGTGGTCAGCCCCGAGACCGTGCGCTCGAAGTCCAGCGCCATCTCGTCGAGGGCCCGGGCGCGCCGCATCCGCGCCTCGTCCTCGATCTCCTTGGCGGCCGCCGCCCGCTCGGCCTCGACGGCGTTGCGCTTGAACACCTCGAGCGCCTGGGCCATCTCGCCGACCTCGTCGCCCCGCTCGACGCCCGCGACCACCACCGTCCTGTCGCCCTCGGCGAGCCGGCCCATCGCGGCGCTGATCGCCCGAAGGGGCGACACCAGAGTGCGCGACACCATCAGCGCCATCACGGTGGCAACGGCGAGGCTCGCGAGGATCCCGACGAGGTTCATCGCGAAGGCGAGGGCGAAGGAGGATTCCTGCTCCTTCATGCGGCTCGCCATCAGGCCGACCTCGACCGCGCGGATCTCCGACGCCTTCGCCCGCAGGGCGTCCATCATCGCCTTGCCGGACCCGCTCGCCTGGAGGGCGCGAGCGCGCTCGCGGGTCCCCGGCTCGGCCATCAGGGCGATCTCCTTCTCGGCGATCTCGCTCATCCAGGCGGTCGCGCTGCGGTCGAGCTCGTCGAGGCGGGCCTGCTGCGCCGGGTTGTCGGCGGTGAGGCGCTTGGCCTCGCCGAAGGCGGACCGGTAGGTCGTCCGCCCCTGGCGGTAGGGCGCCAGGAACTGCGGATCGGCCGAGATCAGGTAGCCGCGTACGCCCGTCTCCTGGTCGACCATCGCGGCGAGGATGGCCGAGACCGTGTGGAGCACCTCCTGCGTGTGGTCCGTCCAGGCGATCCGATCCTTGATCGAGTGGAGGCTGGCGTAGCTCACCGCGCTCACCGTCAGGGTGATCGCCACGAGACTGCCGAAGGCCACGACCAGCTTGGGGAGGATCTTCAGGTTTTTGAGCAGGCGCATCGGACGTCTCATGGTCGGGGCGGAGCGCGGGTCGGCGGCGCCGAGAAGCGCGAGCCCACGCTTCGCCATCGGGATTAACAGCGGGCCGCACGTGTTCTTAGCATTATTTGAAATCGTCTGAATAACGGTTACATATCCCAGTCTTGTCAATCGCCGGTTGAGGAAAACGATCGGCACATCCCCTCATCCGTGCCGGGTCTCGCCCGCTGCGGTGTGGGCGGGCCTCAAGCGGTCGTGTCCGGGCCGGGCATGGTGGATGCGCGGCGTCGCCCTAGCTCGTGACGGGCAGGTCGACCGAGGAGACGCCGCATGCTGCCCCATCGCCGCGCCGTGCTGGCCGGCTCAATTGCCGGCTCCCTGGCCGCGAGCCTGCATCCGGGCCGGCTTCTCGCGCAGGAGCCCGGCTTGATCCGGCGTCCGATTCCCTCCACCGGCGAGACGGTACCGGCGGTCGGCATCGGCACCTCGCGGCGCTACGACGTGGCGCCGGATTCGGACGCGATGGCGCCCTTGCGCGAGACGGTGGCGCGGTTCGTCGCGCTCGGCGGCACGGTCATCGACACGGCGCCCGATTACGGCCGGGCCGAGGAGGTGCTGGGCCGGATCCTCGCCGAGACGAAGCTGCGCGACAGGGTGTTCCTGTGCAGCAAGGTGGCGGCGCGGGGGCGCGAGGCGGGAGAAGCGCAGATCGCGCAGTCCTTCCGCCGCCTCGGCACCGACCGGATCGACCTGATCGCGGTCCACAACCTGATCGATCCGGCGGTGCAGCTGCCGCTCCTGCGCGAGATGAAGGCGGCCGGGCGCATCCGCTACCTCGGCGCCACGACCTGGGCCGAGGGGCAGTACGGCGATCTCGAAGCCCTGATGAACACCGAAAAACTCGACGTGATCCAGGTCAACTACGCGGTCGATGCCCGCAAGGCCGCCGAGCGCATCCTCCCGCTGGCCCGCGAGCGCGGCATCGCCGTGATGGTCAACGTGCCGTTCGGGCGCGAGCGGCTGTTCAATCTGGTGCGCGGCCGTGAGCTGCCGCCCTTCGCCGCCGAGTTCGACTGCAGGAGCTGGCCGCAATTCTTCCTCAAGTACGTCCTGTCGCACGAGGCGGTGACCTGCCCGGTGCCCGGCACCGCGCAGCTGCGCTACGCCGAGGACAATCTCGGCGCCGCACGCGGGCGCCTGCCGGACGCCGCCCTACGCCGCAAGATGGAGGAGTTCATCGATGGCCTGTGATCGTCGCACGCTGCTCGCCGGAGCGATGGCCCTGGCGCTCGCCGCCGGGTCCGCGGGGGACGCCTTCGCCCAGGATGCGAAAATCCCGATCGCCGTGATCGGCGGCGGCAACATCGGCGGGACCATCGGGGGGCTGTGGGTCAAGGCGGGTCATCCGGTGATGTTCGCCTCGCGCCATCCGGAGGACCTGAAGCCGCTGGTGGAGAAGCTCGGGCCGCTCGCCAAGGCCGGCACGGTCGAGCAGGCCCTCGCCTTCGGCGACGCGGTGCTGATCGCGGTGCCGTACAAAGCCTATCCGGACCTCGGGAAGACCTACGGCGCTTCCCTGAAGGGCAAGGTCGTGCTGGATGCCGGCAACGCCACCAAGGCGCGCGACGGCGACCTGGCGACGGAGGCCGAGAACGAGGGGATCGGTGCGGTCTCGGCCAGGTACCTGCCCGGTGCCCGGCTGGTGCGGGCCTTCAACGCCGCCAATTACCGGCTCTTCGCCCAGAACGCCCATCGCGGCGGCGCCCCGATGGCGGTGCCGATCGCGGGCGACGACACGCAGGCCCTGGCGGTGGCGGCCGCGCTGGTGCGCGATGCCGGCTTCGACCCGGTGGTGGTCGGCGGCCTCGATGCGGCGAAAAAGTTCCAGATGGGCAGCCCCGGCTTCCAGCGCGACGCCACCGGCCCGGAGGCCCGCAAGGCCTTCGGGGTCGCCGAATGACCCCTGACGCGGCGCAGGCCGGCCTGAAGGTGCCGGCCTGGCTCCGGCGCCTCACCGACGTGCGGCCCGAGGAGGTGCCGGCTCTCGGCTGGGCCTGGCTCTACATCTTCGCGCTGCTCTCGTCCTACTACGTGATGCGGCCGATCCGCGACCAGATGGGGCTGGCCGGCGGGCTCGAGAACCTGCCCTGGCTGTTCACCGCCACGCTGGTGGGCATGCTGGTGCTCAACGTGCCGTTCGGCTGGCTGGTCCGCACCCTGCCGCGGTCCCGCTTCGTCCCGCTCACCTACCGCTTCTTCGCCGCCAACATCCTGGTCTTCGCCGTGGTGCTCTATCGCAGCGGGCCCGAGGAGGCGGTGTGGATCGGCCGGGTGTTCTTCGTCTGGCTGTCGATCTTCAACCTGTTCGTGGTCTCGATCTTCTGGGCCACCATCGTCGACGTGTTCGACACCGAGCAGGGCAAGCGGCTGTTCGGCTTCATCGCGGCGGGCGCGACGCTCGGGGCCATCACCGGCTCGGCCGTCACCGCCGTGCTGGCGCGGGACGTGCCCACGCCGTTCCTGCTCCTCGCGGCGGCCGCCCTCCTCGAGGTCGCGGTCTTCAGCATGCGGGGCCTGTCGCGGGTCTCCGACGCGCTGTCGCGCGAGCCCGGGGCGGCCACGCAGGCGATCGGCGGCAGCCCGTTCGCGGGGATCGGCCGGGTCTTCGCGTCGCCCTACCTGCTCGGCATCTGCCTGTTCCTGCTCCTGTTCTCGATCACCACGACCTTCCTGTACTTCGAGCAGGCCGGCATCGCGAAGCGCAGCTTCCCCGACCGGGCCTCGCAGACGACGTTCTTCGCCTCGGTCGATCTCGCCGTGAACGTGCTGACGCTCGGCGTGCAGCTCTTCCTCACCGGGCGCATCGTCAGGCGCCTCGGCGTCGGGGTGACGCTGGCGATCCTGCCGCTCGTCAGCGCGCTCGGCTTCGGGCTGCTGGCGGTGGCGCCCACCATCGCCAGCGTGGTGGTGTTCGGCGTGCTGCGCCGGGCCGGCAACTTCGCCATCGCCCGGCCGGTGCGCGAGGTGCTGTTCACGGTGCTGCCGCGGGAGGACCGCTACAAGGCCAAGGCCTTCATCGACACGGTGGTGTACCGCCTCGGCGACCAGGTCGGCGCCTGGTCCTACGCCCTCGTCGCCTGGCTCGGCCTGAGCGCCACCGCGCTCTCGGTCGTGGCGGTGCCCCTGTCGCTCGCCTGGCTCGTCAACGGCCTCTGGCTCGGGCGCCGGCAGGAGGCTATGGCGGGGGACGGGACGGAGGCGCCGGCGGAGGCGAGGAATGGCTGAGACCGAAGCGGATCTGCGCGAAGCCGTCGTGGCGGCCTGCCGCGAGATGGCGGAGCAGGGGCTGAACCAGGGCACCTCCGGCAACGTCTCGGTGCGGTTCGGCGAGGGGCTGCTCATCACCCCCTCGGGGCTGCCCTACGGCGAGATGACGCCCGGCGACATCGTGCCGATGGGCATGGACGGCCGGTCCGACCACCCGCTGCCCCCCTCCTCCGAGTGGCGCTTCCACCGCGACATCCTGCAGGCCCGCCCCGACGTCCGGGCGATCGTCCACGCCCATCCGACCTACTGCACCGCCTTCGCGATGTGCCGGAAGGACATCCCGGCGGCCCACTACATGATCGCCGCCGCCGGCGGACCGACCGTGCGCTGCGGCGGCTACGCGCTGTTCGGCACCGAAGAGCTGTCGCTGCGGGCCCTGGAGGCGCTGCAGGACCGCACCTGCTGCCTCCTCGCCAATCACGGCATGATCGCCACCGGGCCCACTCTCGCCAAGGCCCTGTGGCTCGCGGTCGAGCTCGAGACCCTGTGCCGGCAATACGCGGTCGCGCTCCAGGTCGGCCGGCCGCACATCCTGAGCGAGGCCGAGGTGACGGAGGCGATGGAGCGGTTCAAGTCGTACGGGCCGCGGCCGAAGGCGGGGTGAGCCGGCGCGCATGACGCGCCGGCCCCGACGCCGCTCCTAAAGCTCCATCTTCATCGCCTGCGGATAGTACCGGAACCCGCCCTGCCCGTTCTCCGCCACGTGGCCGATGCCCGGCCAGGCGAAGTGGTAGGCCAGCACCGGGATGCGGTTCTTGGCCAGCATGGTCAGCATCTTGAGCCGGGTCTGGGCCGATTGCTTCGGGTCGGTGTCGTAGGCGAACTCGGTCAGCGGCTTCTCCATCAGCAGCACCGGATGGTGCGTCAGGTCGCCGAGGTAGCAAAGGCTGTCCTTGCCCGAGGTG
Organism: Methylobacterium ajmalii; assembly: GCF_036448855.1. Lineage (NCBI taxonomy): Bacteria > Pseudomonadati > Pseudomonadota > Alphaproteobacteria > Hyphomicrobiales > Methylobacteriaceae > Methylobacterium > Methylobacterium ajmalii. The sequence goes on along the minus strand of NZ_JAZFXT010000031.1, from coordinate 101,250 downwards.
ATCATGAACATCGTGTGGCCGATGCTGTGGCCCGGCGCCGCGATCGCCTGGATGCCGGGCAGGAACTCCTGGCCGTCCTTGACGAAGACCAGCCGGTCGCGGATCGGCAGCAGGTTCTTGCGCGCGGTGTCGAGGAAGGCGCCGAACGACGCCGGCACCTTGGCGGGGTCGGTCCAGTAGTCGAAATCGGCCTGCGAGATGTAGTACTGGGCGTTGGGGAAGTGCGGCTTGCCGTCGTCGCCGACGCAGCCGCCGCAATGGTCGACATGGGCGTGGCTCATCACCACGGCGTCGATGTCGTTGGGGTCGATGCCGGCCTGGCGCATCGTGGTCAGCAGCTTGCCGGTGGTCGGCCCGAACAGCTTGAGCGCGCCCATCCCGGTATCGAACAGCACCAGCTTGCTGCCGGTGTTGAGGATCAGGATGTTCTGCTCCAGCACCGCGTTCGACAGCGGCAGGAAGTTGCTGTTGAGCTGGGCGTCCATCTCGGCCGGGGTCAGGCCGAGGAAGTTGGCATGGGGGTCGCCGAGCGGCAGGGTGCCGTCCGAGACCATGGTGGCCTCGGCGTCGCCGAGGGCGAAGCGGTAGAAATAGGGGCTCTGGCTGCGCAGCATCGGCGCCTTGGCGCCCGCCGGGCCGGGCAGCCCGGTCGCCACCGCGGCCGCCGCCGCACCGAGCATCAGGCCGCGCCGGCTCGGGCCATCCTGGCGAATCGTCATTGGGGTTCCTCCACGCGTCTGGCCGCGGGCGCCTTTATGCGCGCGCCGGGCCGGCGGGATCCCCGTCGGCTCGGCGCGGCCGGAACCTCTGCGGTGCGACGGTTGTCCGCCGGCCCGGACGGGTTGTCAAACCGGCCGTCGGGTCAGGTGCCTCCCGCCCGGGCACGGCCGGCGCCCTCCCCGCCCGAATTGCGGGCCCCCTGCCCAACCGGACGGCAACCGCGCCGGTCGCCGCGCTGGCGGAATTGACAGCGTTTCGAGGCGCTTCCTACACCCGCCCGCGGGGAGGAACCGCGATGCCGAGCCACGATTTCGACTACGACCTGGTTGTCCGCGGGGCGACGCTGGCCGGCCCGGCCGAGGTGTTCGAGGCCGATCTCGGGGTGCGCGACGGGGTGATCGCGGCCGTCGGCCGGAACCTCCGGCGCGGGGCGGAGGAGATCGACGCCAGGGGAATGATCGTCACGCCCGGCGGCCTCGACCCCCACTGCCACATCGAGGAGCCGTCCGAGGACGGCGGCGTGCAGGAGGAGAGTTTTTCGAGCGGCTCGGCCGCGGCGCTGGCTGGCGGCACCACCTCGTTCATCTGCTTCGTGCCGCAATGGAAGGGGCACCCGATCGCCGCCACCGCGGCCGGCTACGAGGCCCGGGCGCGGGCCTCGCGGGCCGATTACAGCTTCCATCAGATCATCACCGACCCGACGCCCGACGTGCTGGAGCGGGAGGTGCCGGCGCTGGTGGCCCGCGGCATCCGCAGCCTCAAGGTCTTCCTGACCTACGATCCCCTGCGGCTCACCGACGGGCAGTTCCTGGAGGTGCTGGCGACCGCCCGACGCTTAGGCGCCTTCGTGACGGTGCATTGCGAGAACTACGACGCCATCGGCTGGCGCATCCGCGCGCTGCTGGAAGCCGGCCTCACCGACCCGCTCCAGCACGCCTGGGCCCGGCCGCCGGTGGTCGAGCGCGAGGCGACCCACCGGGCCATCGCGCTCGCCGAACTCGTCGACCAGCCGATCCAGGTCTTCCACGTCTCCTGCGACGAGGCGGCCGAAGAAATCGCCCGGGCCCGGGCCCGGGGCGTCAAGGTCTGGGGCGAGACCTGCCCGCAATACCTGACCCTCTCGACCGACGACCTGGCCAAGCCCGATTTCGAGGGCGCAAAGGTGGTGTGCTCGCCGGCCCTGCGCGCGCCCGGCGAATCCGAGCGGATCTGGGCCCGCATCCGCGAGGGGACGCTCGACGTCGTCTCCTCCGACCATTGCGGCTTCTCCTTCGCCACCGCCAAGCGCGATCCCGGCAGCAGCGGCTACGGCCAGGGCGGCGCGAAGGCCCGGCCCGACGGGATGCCGGCCTTCAACGCGATCCCGAACGGCGTGCCGGGGATCGAGACCCGGCTGCCGGTGCTGTTCTCCGAGGGCGTCTCGGCCGGGCGGATCGACCTGCCGACCTTCGTGCGCCTGACCTCGACCAACGCCGCCCGCCTGTTCGGGCTGGCCGGCCGGAAAGGGACGCTGGCGCCCGGCGCCGACGCGGATCTCGTGCTGTGGAACCCCGACGCCGAGCGGGTGCTGACCAATTCGGACCTGCACCACGCGATCGACTACACCCCCTGGGAGGGGATGCGCCTGAAGGGCCTGCCCACGATGACGATCCGGCGCGGCGAGGTGGCGGTGCGGGACGGACAGGTGCTGGCGGAACCCGGCTCGGGCCGGTTCCTCGCCCGCGGGCCTTACGCGCTCGCCACGCCGTCGGGCCGGGTGCCGGACGGGTTCGACGCGGCGGCCCGGCGCTGACGCCCTGGACGTCGGCCGCGCCCTCACCGACCATGCCGGTTTCCTCGGGAGAACCGGCATGGCGACCGTGAGACTGTGGAGCGACGCGGAGGCCGAGGGCCATCCCCGCGTCAAGGCGGTGTTCGACGACATCCGGGCTTTGCGCCGCTCGGATTTCATCAACAATTTCTGGCGCGCGCTCGCCAACCAGCCGACGGTGCTGGAGCGGACCTGGGCCGACCTCAAGCAGGTGATGGCCGCCGACGGCGCCCTCGACCCGCTGACCAAGGAGCTGATCTACATCGCGGTCTCGACCGCCAACGGCTGCAGCTACTGCATCCACTCCCACACCGCCGCCGCGCGGGCCAAGGGCATGACCGAGGCGCAGTATGGGGAATTGCTGGCGGTGATCGGGATGGCGAACACCACGAACGCGCTCGTCACCGGCATGCAGGTGCCGGTGGACCGGGAGTTCGAGGTGTAGGGCTCAACCATGGAGGGTTCGACCATGCGAGCGGCTTCAGAGGGCGGAGATCGGCGGTTGACGTCCGGACGTGCCCGGCCGGCCTGTCCGAAAAACCCTCCGAGCTAGGTTTCCGTATACGGCATCAATCCGACAGGGTTTGTCGCGCGGGTCTCATGGTGGAGATGGGTCGGCTATCCGGCTGGCCGGCATTTCACCGTCAAACACATGTTTTCCGTACAGTCGAGCGTTACAAGCTGGATGACCGCTTGGAGTCAGAAACATCTAACCCGGACTGATGGAATATCCATTATATCAATGCAATATTCAGTATTTGTTTTGTTATAAAATTAATATAACAACTATCTATTTATAGATTTCTTGAGGTCTAATAACTAAATTTGGCGTTATGCCTCTTATACCGGCTTCAGTCAGAGGATCCTTTGGTCTATATTTCCCAATCAAAAAATTTTCATCGGCGTCTTCGCCAGCCATGATTGTTATCATGTGCGCACGCTCTCTAAAAGATCTTCGCATTTTAATTGTTATACCACCAAGAGATTGAATATTATCAGAATATCCACAAATATCACTATCCATTCGATTGACCATAAGTATTTTTTCCATAAAGCGACGCTCTTCCTTAACATTTTTGTTTATAGAAGCAATTAATGTATATAGCAAGACTAAACTTCTATCAACTCGGTCTGCCGCTTCAGGGTTGTTATAATATATTAATCTAATAACCCCGAGGTTATTGTCATCACCTAGTACTTCGACATAACCATCCTTCAACTCACCGACTTTGCAATTTTCGCACGATTGGCCCATCTCAACGTTGGCGGCACCAAGTATCGACAAAACGTCCGATGATGAAACACCAAGGCCTTTATCAGGAAAATAGCCAGGAAAAAGTTCTTTTTCATCATTTATTAGTCTATCGAGCATTCGGCTATATAAATAACTAAGTCCAGATAAATCTTCTGTTGTAATAGATTGAAGCATTTCAAAAAATGCATTGCTACGAATAATCCCATGAATATGCGTGCTAGACGATAAATATTTGTTGACTTGTTGCTTTATAAATTCTCTTTCTTTTAGTCTCAAAATCGGAACATAGCCAAACTTCCCATAAATTATATTTCGTGAATCTTCATATGAAGAGTTATAAGCTATACCACATGCGCGATGATAAATTTCAAAAAACAGATCTTCATATTTTAGACCTCGATAGCCATCAAATAACTTGATTATAGCGTCATCTCTCATATATTTAATGGATGCTATTGCAGGTTGACGAAGATAGACCGTTTGATACATTTTTAGCAAAGGTTCATTTGAAAGTTTTTGGGCATTGTATAGATCCGCAATCGCACGAACGGAAAATTCATCAGCTTTTTGTTCCATAATTTTAATCTTCTCTCGTGCCCGTCTATCAAAAAAATCAGCAATAAGTGAATAAAAATCTCCTTCTGCTCCAGCCGTTAAATGACCAACTTCATGGAACAAAAGAGGAGCGAGAGATGCTTGAATTAGAAATCTATTACTACTGAATTTCGAGTTTGGAAGATTAAAAACCTGCCCTGCAATCGACGTAGCTGTTCCAAGAACCGTCGGATCAGGTAAGTCACGTTTTTTGGAAAACAGCGCATCATATCTATCAATATCTGAAAGTATTCCGGCCATCCTCCCAGCGCGCGACGCTAGAAAAAGTACTTTTGATCGGTCCATAGGCGGTTTTTTCTTTGTAATCATGTCAATACCAATTCGAGTAGACTCAGCTCTGTACCAAACATCAATCTGAGCATTAAAAGCAAGAATGGATAATAGGTCGTTATCTATAAATATGCTATCTGGAGGTATGGCACGAGCGTTTTTTCGAATATTGTTTAGATATCTTTTTGTTGTATGGTCAGTTATATCACTAAAATCTGCATCATTATTTATTAAATATATATTCAAACTACCCGATTTGTATGGCTGATTTACACGTATGGATTGAAATCGCGAAGCAATGGTTGGCGTGCTCTCAAGCATATTTTGTACGATCGGAGCATGCGTTGAAGCTAAGCGATCTTTTTGATGGAGTTCTGCAAACTGAGCGAAAGCATCGGTGGCCTTTAACGATATTATCGAAAAGATAATTACTATCAAGATGTTCCACATAATAGAAACCCTTAATCTGTAGATAGAGGTGGGATTGTCTTTCTTCCGAGTACCGTTTGAAAAAAGAAGCCGCTTTGATAAGAAAGTAAAAAGCTGATTATATCGCTAGAATTATTTTCAATCCTTGAGTATAATGCGATCAAAACAACAGGAGTCAGTATAATTGGGTAGAATACAAGCCTAAGAGACGACCGTATCATATGTATTTTACTACTTAGTATGTGATCTATATAATCATCTGATGCCTCAAGTAAATCAAAAATTATCTTAGAAAAAATTCCTAGAACTGCCCCACAAGATAAAACGATAGAAGTATGAAATGTTTGTGCTTGATCAGACGCGCCTTTACCGTCTTGAAAATAATGATCACTTATTTCGCTATTCAAATAGGAGCCATAAGTGAAAAATATAAATGAAAACATAAATCCAACAATTATGAGGAAGGCCAAGCAAGGTAATATTATGACTACCCGTTGGCGCATCGGAATCCCTCAAGTCACAAAAGGTGGCAACCAGATTGCTAACTGCTTTTACGCCGACTCGCAACTTATGCAACTCATAGCGGATCTGGCAGAATTTTCATGCTTTAACTTCAGAGGCGAGATAGCAAATGCGGGTTATTATCAACAATATTTCAATATATAATTGAATATATAAAATACTACCAGGTTATCTCATTAAGACAAATATCAAATTTATAGTATTAAAAATACGTATTTTATGATATATGTGAAAAAGAAATATTATGACGCACAATTTAATCGCATGATATGAGGGTTGAAAGCGGTGTAAGAACGTGGATTTTCCCACTATAAATAATTTATGAGCTTCGCAAGAAAATTTACACACGCGTAATTCATATCATAATTAGCATAATTGGCACTATGTAGTATAAATTATAGATCATAAGATCTACATCATTCACTGGGAAATCAAAATAATATAATTTGTGATGTGCTATTTTTGTATCAGGAAGTGTGTTGCCCTTATTCAGGCATTTATCGCGAAGCACGGATACTTCACGTTTTAACGACGGATCATCGCCTTTGGCATCTGATTGAGCGTTGCATCGCATCGAGCACGCCCTCGTGCCCGCAGCGCCTGACCCACCGCAATTTTGTGAGCGTGCAGCGGGGTTTGAGCGTAACTCAAGCAAGCCGTTGGATTATGATAGGCATCCGCCGCCTCATTCTCGAACTGGCTGTCCGACCGGGCACCCCCTATTCAGGCATTGGCTGGTAGGCCCGTGCAGTGGTCCTTCTTGGCATCATGGCATCATGCACGAGGTCTTATCCGATGAGGAAGATAGCTTTGCGTGGCCCGAGGTGAGAGCTTTGGACATGAACGGTGGGAGGCTGGTGCCTTCATAGGTATGCATCTCGTATGTCGTAAAATACCTGTTTTCCGACACTCAATCGCGGCATCCGAAATGGTCATTGTGGGCGGAGAGCGGCCTGTCCTATGGCCACCATCGACCGGATTCTGGCCCGGGCCGCCACGCACCAACCTATGCGGCGAGCGCCGCCTCCTTCGTCTCGGGCGTGGCGAGCATCGCGCCGACGCCCACCACGCTCGTCGCGATGACGTACCAAGCCGGCGCGAGGGGATCGCCGGTGACACCGATGAGCCAGGTCACCACCAGTTGCGTCGTGCCGCCGAACACCGTGACGACGAAGGCGTAGGCCACCGAGAGGCCGGCGCTGCGCACGCTGCGCGGCAGCAGTTCGGGGATCGCCACCAGGCTCGCGGCGGCGCTCATGGCGCTGAGGGCCGCCAGCAGCGCCGACATGCCGAGCAGCGTCGCCGGGCCGGGCACCCGGGTCATCAGCAGGAAGGCCGGATAGGCGGCGACGAGCAGCAGGACCCGCGGCACGATCATCACCCGGCGCCGACCGTAGCGGTCGCAGAGGAGGCCCGCCAGCACGGCGAAGACCAGGATGCAGGCGCCCACCACCGCCGTCGCGGCGATGGAGAGGCCCGCCGGCAGCTTCAGCGTCGTGATCGCGTAGGTGGTCATGTAGTTGCCGACATAGGTCGAGACCGTGCCGCAGAGCAGGATCGGCACGACCAGCGCCAGGATGCGGCCGTGGTCCCGCAGCAGCCGGGCGAGCACCGCACCGGTGGTCGCCTCGGCGGGGCCGGCGCTCTCGCCAGCGGTCTCGGGCATCGCCCGGCGGATGTAGAGTCCGACCGGAATGATGAGCAGGCCGAGGAGGAACGGGATCCGCCAGCCCCAGTCCTGCATCTGGTCGGGGCTCAGGCCCAGCGACAGCAGCACGCCGACCGTACCGGCGCAGAGCGTCGCGAGGCCCTGGCTGGCGATCTGCCAGCTGGCATAGAGGCCGCGCCGGCCCGCAGGCGCGCTCTCGATGAGGTAGGCGGTCGAGGGGCCGACCTCGCCGCCGAGCGCGAAGCCCTGGATCAGGCGCCCGATCACCACCAGGACCGGCGCGGCCATGCCGATCGTCGCGTAGCCGGGGGTCAGCGCCAGCATCAGCATGCCGACCGCCATCAGGGCGATGGTCAGCATCATGGCGGGCTTGCGGCCGGCCCGGTCGGCATAGGCGCCGATGACGACGCCGCCGATCGGCCGGGTGACGAAGCCGATGCCGAAGGTCGCCACCGAGGCGAGGAGGCTGACCCAGGCATCGCCGGCCGGGAAGAAGGTCCGGCCGATCGCGACGGCGAAGAACGCGTAGGTGGTGAAGTCGTAGAATTCGAGGGTGTTGCCGATCACCGCGGCGACGACGCCGCGCCGGCGCGCCGCCTCGTCGGGTGGGGCCAGTACCGCCGCGGGCGGGGTTTCGGACCGCGCATCCGCGCGTAGGGTGATGAGACTCATGGGGTCGTTCCTCCGGTCGTCTCGCAAGCCTCACGCAGGAGCCCCCCGGTGCGGCGTCGGCCGGGGCGGCGCCCCGGCCGACCTTTCGCCTGCGATCTTGGCCGCGATCTTGGAGACGCGGCGCCCCACTGTCCAAGACCGTTGCGGACCGACATCATTCCTGCACGGAATGACGCCAGGCCCCGGATCAGGCCGCGCCGGCCTCCCCGCGAAACACGTCTTCCATCTCCCGCCGGAACCGGATCGCCGGGTCGTCTCCCGAGAACGACACGTCGTCCCAAGCGACCGGCTGCCCGGCGGCGACCGGGCGGATGAGGGTGAGGCCGTGCGCCAGCCCGATCGGCAGGCCGCCGGCCGCGAGCGAGTCCCGCGCCGGCATCAGCCGGCCGTAGACGGTGTAGCCCCCCTCCCCGTCCAGGCGCTCGCCGGCCTTCAGGTCGCGCTTGGCGGTCGCCACCACGTCGCCGGAAAAACCCCGCGTGGTGCCGGTGGGCTCGGCCCGGACCGCGATGCTGGCGACCGACAGGCCGAGTTCGAGCCCGATCAGGTGGTAGGGCTTGTACATCGCGCTGTAGCGTCCGCTCGGGTCGGTCTTCAGGCCGTACTCCGCAAAGCACTTGCGGACGTAGTCGGACGGCGCCTCGAAGGTGGCGTAGACGCCCCAGCGCAGATCGCGGAAGACCGGGCGGCCGTCGCGCTCCAGCGACGACACCACCTCGACGGTCCCGTCCACCGGCAGGATGCCGCCGGCCAATCGCGGGCGCAGCAGGGTCGGCAGGTCGTCGACGCCGCAAGCCGGGAAGGCGAGGCCGGCGGGCGGGGGCGTCAGCTCGCAGGCATTGGCCACCGCCGCCATCTCCAGCGCCGACTTGGTGCCGTCGAGGAAGGAGTTGAACATCTGCCGATTGAAGTCGCCGCCCGCGACCTGCTCCTCGGTGAAGCCGTAATGGCCCCACACCGTGTCGGGGGTCGAGGCGTGGTAGACCGGCAGGTACTTGGTGCCCTTGCCGGCGCAGACCACGCGAAACCCCGCCGTGCGGGCCCAGTCGACGATCTCGGCGATGAGCGCCGGCTGGTCGCCATAGGCGAAGGAATAGACGATCCCGGCCTCCGCCGCCCGGCGGGCGATGAGCGGGCCGGCCAGCGCGTCGGCCTCGACGTTGACCATCACGATGTGGCGCTTGTGCCGGCAGCAGGCGAGCGCGTGGCGGATGCCGGCGCCCGGATGCCCGGTCGCCTCGACGATCACCTCGATCCCGTCGGACGCGATCAGCCCTTCCGCGTCGTCGGTGATAAAGGTCGTGCTCTCGCGCAGCGCCTCGGCGACGCTCCTCGCGCCGTAGCGCTCCGCCGGCCAGTCGACCCGGGCGAGCGCGGACCGCGCCCGCTGCGGATCGAGATCGGCGATCCCGACGACGTGCAGCCCCGGCGTGCGCGGCGCCTGCGACAGGAACATCGAGCCGAACTTGCCGGCCCCGATCACCCCGATCCGCACCGGATTCCCGGCTTCCGCCCGCGCGGCGAGCTTGTGGTACAGGCTCATGTCCCCTCCCCCGGGCGGCCGCCGGCCGCCCTCGGCGTTTCCCTCGGCGCACGTTGCGGGCGCCGTTGCGGCAAGCGTCACGGATCGGCAGCATGAGGTCAACCGGCGCGGATGGCCGGGCGGGGATGGGGTACGGACATGGCCTTTACCTTCGCGCGGCTGACCCCGGAGCTCCTGATCGCCGACCTCGCGGCGAGCCTGCGCTTCTGGGTCGACCTGATCGGCTTCCGCGTCGCCTACGACCGGCCGGAGGACGGCTTCGCCTATCTCGACCTCGACGGGGCGCAGGTGATGCTGGAGACGCGCCACCCCGCCTCGCGGCAATGGGAGACCGGGTCGCTGGAGGCGCCTCTGGGCCGAGGCATCAATTTCGAGATCGGGGTCCGGGCGGTGGAGCCGATCCTGGACCGGCTCAAGGCCGCGGGCTGGCCGATTTTCATGGCGGTCGAGGACAAGTGGGACCGGGCCGGCGAGGTCGAGGTCGGCCAGCGCCAGTTCCTGGTGCAGGACCCGGATGGGTACCTGCTGCGCCTTGCCGCAAGGCTCGGTGAGCGGCCCGCGAGCGGGCGGGCGCCTTGACCCCGGATCCGCGTCAGATCTCGATCTCCGTCCCCACCTCCACCACCTGCCGGGCCGGCACGCAGAAGAAGGCGCCGGTGCGCTCACCGTTGCGCATCATGAAGGCGAACAGGGTCTCGCGCCATGCCGCCATGCCGCGGTGGTCGCGCTTGGGGATGACCGTCTCGTGGCCGACGAAGACCGTGACGTCCTCGACGAAGTCGGCCGGCAGGCCGCGATGGGCGACCGCGCAGGCGAGGCCGTCGGGGATCGAGGCGTCCTCCATGAAGCCGTAGCGGAGCGTGACGCGGTAGAGGTCGGGGGCGATCCGGGTCACCTCGGCGCGCTCAGATGCAGGCACCACCGGCGTCTCCTCGTAGAGCGCGGTGACGATGGTGCAGCGGGCCGGCAGGGCGTGGCTGCGCTCCAGGAACCGGGTCATGTGGAGCGGGATGCCCTTGGTCGCCGCCGACAGGAACGCCCCCGCCCCGGGCAGGCGGATTGGCGGCTGCGCCTGCAGAGCGGCCAGGAACGCGCCCTCGTCCTGGCGGGCGCCGACCCGGTGGGCCTCGATCAGCCGCGTGCCCTGGAGCCAGGTCAGCATCGTCACGGCGACGATGGCGGTGAGCACGAGCGGGTACCAGCCGCCCTCGAACACCTTCACGCTGTTGGCGGCCAGGAACACGAGGTCGATCAGCAGGAACACGCCGTTGACCGCGAGCACCAGCAGCGGGTTGAAGCCCCAGCGCCGGGCGATGAGGGCGGCGAGCAACGTCGTGATCGCCATCAGCAGCGAGACCGCGATGCCGTAGGCGCCGGCGAGCGCGTCCGAGGTCTCGAAGATCAGGACGGCGCTCAGGGTGGCGGCGGCGAGGAGCCAGTTCACCGCCGGCACGTAGATCTGGCCCTGCGCGTCGCGGGCGGTGTGGACGATGCGGATGAAGGGCAGGAAGCCGAGCTGGATCGCCTGCTGGGTCAGCGAGAACACGCCCGAGATGATCGCCTGCGAGGCGATGACGGTGGCGAGCGTCGCCAGCCCGATCAGGGGGTAGTGCGCCCAGTCGGGGGCGAGGTGATAGAACGGATTCTCGATCGCGTCGGGCTTGGCCAGCAGCACGGCGCCCTGCCCGAAATAGTTGATCACCAGCGCCGGCAGCACCAGGCCGAACCAGGCGAGCCGGATCGGCCGGGCGCCGAAATGGCCGAGATCGGCATACATCGCCTCGCCGCCGGTGACCGCCAGGAAGGCGGCGCCGATCATCGCGAAGCTGACGTGCCAGCCCGCATGGGTCAGGAACTCGACCGCCTTGAGCGGATTGAGCGCCGCGAGGATCTGCGGCGCGTGCAGGATGCCGCCGATGCCGAGCAGCGCCAGGACCGCGAACCAGACCAGCATCACCGGCCCGAAGATCCGCCCGATGAAGGCCGCGCCCTTGCTCTGGATCACGAAGAGCCCGACCAGGATGACGAGGGTGATCGGCACCACCGCGCGGGCGAGGCCCGGCGCCTCGACCTTCAGCCCCTCGACGGCGCTGAGCACCGAGATCGCCGGGGTGATCGCGCCGTCGCCGTAGAGCAGCGCGGCGCCGACGAGGCCGACGACCAGGAGGAGCCCGGCCCGGCTGCGCGGCTCGGCGTGGCGGGCGCCCAGCAGCGCCAGCATCGCCACGATGCCGCCCTCGCCGTGATTGTCGGCGCGCAGGATCAGCACCGCGTACTTGAGCGACACGACGACGAGGAGCGCCCACAGGATCAGCGATACCGCGCCGACCACCGCGGCGGGCTCGGCCTGGCCGTGGCCGGCCGCCCGGACCGCCTCCTTGAACGCGTAGAGCGGGCTCGTGCCGATATCGCCGTAGACGACGCCGAGGGCGCCGAGCACCAGGGCGGGCTTCAGGCGCCCGGCCGGCTCCTGCGCCGCCGGTTTCGATGCGGTGTCTTCATCCGCCGTGACGAGCTGACCCACGGGCGCCTCCGCCGGCACGCCCGGGCGCCCCGGGCCCCGCTGCCGCATCGAGGAACGCGGATCGGGGCGCGGGGCTCCACCCCCTCCGCGGCTTAGGCGAGGAAGTTATGCCCTCACGTCGAGAAGGCGGCGTGCGACGTCGTCGGCAGCCCTCAAGGTCGCGGCGTTGAGGCGGACCTGCATGCGAGCGCCTACCAAGTCGGCGGCGGTGGCGAGGTCGTTTCCGGCCGGTTCAAGGCTGGTCCCGGCCCGGGCGAGGCGCCCGGCGGCCATGTCGAACCGGCGGGATGCGGCCAGGAGGCCGGAGGTCGCGGTACGGAGGGCGTCGTTCATCGGAAGTCTCCCAAGGCCGGAAGCGTACCGCGGATGCATGGCGACATGGTTCAGGACATCGCTCGCATTCGAGCGGTCCGTTCCCCGGCCACCGCCATTGATGGGAGCGCTACCGGCCGGACGGCCCGAAGGGACCCATCCGCCCCGCCCGCGTTGTCCCGGCGAGAAAGCTCTCACAAAGGACGTGGACATGACGGAAACCGTGCTGATCGCCGGCGCCAGCGGCATCGTCGGCAGCGCTGCCGCGGCGGTGATGCGCGAGGCCGGCTGGACGGTGCTGGGGCTGGCCCGCAGCCCGAGCGCGCAGGAGGGCGTGACGCCCGTGGTCGCCGACCTGCAGGACCCGGAGAGCCTGCGGGCGGCGCTCGCCCCGCACCGCCCGACCCGCCTGGTGCTGTCGACCTGGATGCGCCGGCCGACCGAGGCCGAGATGATCCGGGTCAACGGCGCGATGGTGCGCAACCTCCTCGACGCCCTGCGGCCGGCCGGCACCCTGCGCCACGCCGCGCTGGTGACCGGCCTCAAGCACTATCTCGGGCCGTTCGAGGCCTACGGGAAGGGCGCGGTGCCCCAGACCCCGTTCCGCGAGGAGCAGGGACGGCTGCCGGTCGAGAACTTCTACTACGCGCAGGAGGACGAGGTCTTCGCCGCGGCCGAGCGCGACGGGTTCTCATGGAGCGTGCATCGCCCGCACACGATCATCGGCAAGGCGGTCGGCAACGCGATGAACATGGGCACCACGCTCGCCGTCTACGCCACGCTCTGCCGCGAGACCGGGCGGCCGTTCTGCTTCCCCGGCTCGGCCATGCAGTGGAACGGCCTGACCGACATGACCGACGCGCGGCTTCTCGCCCGCCACCTGCTCTGGGCCTCGACGGCGCCGCAGGCGCGGAACCAGGACTTCAACGTGGTGAACGGCGACGTCTTCCGCTGGAGCTGGATGTGGGGCCGGATCGCCGCCTGGTTCGGGATCGAGCCGGCGCCCTTCGACGGGACGGTCCGGCCGCTGGAGCGGCAGATGGAGGGCGACGCCCCGCTCTGGGCGAAGATCGCGGAGAGGCACGGCCTCGCCGAGCCGCGGCTCGAGCGTCTCGCCTCGCCCTGGCACACCGACGCGGATCTCGGCCGGCCGATCGAGGTCGTCACCGACATGGGCAAGAGCCGCCGCCTCGGCTTCCTCGACTACCAGCCCACCGACGACGCCTTCCGCGACCTGTTCGGCCGCCTGCGGGCCGACCGCCTGATACCCTGACACACCGTCGCCCCGCCGCGCCGCGGCCGGGCGACGACAAATCGAGAACCGGTGGATCAATCCCTGGTTGCGACTGTATAGTAGGGATTGCTTCAGGACTCCCAGTTAGCGTCTCCACGACGTGGAGATACAAAAGAATGTCCATCAGGGCGCGCGTATTCGGGGGATTCGGCCTCATCCTCCTGCTGACGGTCGCGGTTGCGGCGACCGGCTGGCACACCCTGACGGGCTTCGCCCGGCGGGTCGATACGGCCAATGCCGCACAGATGCTGGCGAGCGAGATCGGCGATCTCGCGCTGGCCACCGACCGGGCCCTGAAGAGCGAGGACACGCGCCGGGAGGAGGCCCTGCGGGCCGCGATCGCGCGGGTACGGGAGCGCGCGGTCGCCTTCGCGGGCCGCCTTGCGGACGATCCGAAGGCCGCCGCCTCCGCCGCCGGCATCGGCACGGCCCTCGACGGGTTCGAGGCCGCCATCAAGGCCTTCGGCAGCCAGAAGGCCGAGACGCGCTCGCTCCAGGACCGCCACGCCGCCCTGATCGCCGAGCTGCAGGCGACCGCCGCCGGCATCGGCGCGGCGCAGGAGCGCCAGCTGGCGGATGCCGGCAAGGCCCTCGACCGCGCCCTGGCCGACCAGAAGAGCGCCACCAGCACCGGCGTCGTGGTCGCCTTCGCGATCCGCTCGGCCCTCGAGATGCAGGTGCTGCAGGTCGGCTTCCTGTCGGGCGAGGGCGACGACGGCGCGCTGGAGCTGCAATCGAAGGTGAATTCCGTCGCGGTGCTGCTGCGCCGCCTCGGCGCCATGACCTCGACCGAGGCGGTCGAGCCGGCGCTGGCGGCCCTCGACGAGTACAAGGCCAAGATCGAAAGCCCGATGGGACCGGGCGGCAAGGCCGAGCGCGCCGAGGAGCTCGCGCCGCTGTTCGGCAGCCTGATCGTCGGCCTGCGCCAGATCGAGCAGGCCCAGAACAACGCCCAGACGGCCGCCCAGGTCACCCTGCGCACCCAGCAGGACCGGGTCGCCTCCGCGACCGGCCTGCTCACCGCGAGCGGCAAGGCGATCACCGCCGCCAAGGAGGCGCAGGTCCTGGAGCAGCGCCTGATCCTCGCGCGGGATGCCGCGGCCGCCAAGGACCTCGACACCACCGCCGCCGCCCTCATCGACCACGCCGAGACCATCCTGTACGGCGACATCGACGCCGCCGCCCAGGCCGTCCTGCGCGACCTCGGCGCCAAGGTGCGCGGCTTCAAGGACAGCATCCCGGAGATCGTGAAGGCCAACGCCGCGCAGGCGGCGATCCTCGCCGACCTCGACCGGCGCTCGGGCGAGCTGGTCTCGGCCGCCGAGGGCATCGGCGCCGGCGAACTCTCGCAGCTCGCGGCGGAGCGCGACCGGGCGCTGTGGCTGCTCGCCGGCGGCGTGGCGCTGGCCTGCGCCATCGGGGCGGCGCTGGCCCTCCTGATCGGGCGCGGCATCACCCGGCCGGTCGACCAGCTCTCGGGCGCGATGCGCAAGCTCGCCGACGGCGACCTCGCCACCGAGGTGCCGGCGCAGGGACGCCGCGACGAGATCGGCGCCATGGCGGCCACCGTGCGGGTGTTCCGCGAGGCCCTGCTCGCCAAGCGGGACGCCGACCGGGCCGCCGCCGAGGAGGCCGCCGCCAAGGCCGAGCGCGCCGCGCGCCTCGAGGCCGTGACCCGCTCGTTCGAGGCCAACGTGGTGGCAATGACCGAGACGCTGGGCGAGGCCGCCACCGGCATGGAGGCGACCGCCCGGGCGATGACCGAGGCCGCCGAGACCACCAACGGCCGCTCCGCCGAGGTGGCGGGCGCCGCCGAGCAGACGCTCGCCAACGTCCAGATGGTGGCGGCGGCGAGCGAGGAGCTCTCGGTCTCGATCGGCGGCATCGCCGCCCAGGTGGCCCAGTCCTCCGACATCGCCCGCGACGCGGTCGACCAGGCGCGCCGCACCGACGAGACGGTGCAGCGGCTGGTGAAATCCGCCGACCAGATCGGCGACATCGTGGCGCTGATCTCCTCGATCGCCTCCCAGACCAACCTGCTCGCGCTCAACGCCACCATCGAGGCGGCCCGGGCCGGCGAGGCGGGCCGCGGCTTCGCGGTCGTCGCCGCCGAGGTCAAGGACCTGGCGAGCCAGACGAGCCGCGCCACCGCGGAGATCGCCCAGCAGATCGGCCACATCCAGGACACCACCGGCGGCGTCGTGCAGGCGATCCGGGAGATCTCGGGCGTGATCGAGCGGATGTCGGAGATCGCCGAGGGCGTGGCCGGCGCCGTCGACCAGCAGGGCGCGGCGACCCAGGAGATCGCCCGCAACGTCCAGCACGCGGCACAAGGGACGCAGGCCGTGACGACCGGCATCGGCGCGGTGCAGCGCGAGGCCGGCAGCACAGGGGCGGCGGCGGCCGAGGTGCTCGGCGCCGCCGACCGGCTCGGGCGCTATGCCGGCGAGCTGGAGCGGGAGGTGGCGGTGTTCCTGAAGGGGGTGAAGGCGGCCTGAGGCCGGTTCTGACCGGAGGGGATGAAGCAGGGGGGATGCGGGCAAGCCCGCATCCCCCCTTTTTTTATTGCGATGGATGCCCGGCTTCGGATCGCTTCAGAGGATGATGATCGATGTTAGCGCGGCACGGGGCGCCAGCGGATGACCGATCGAGGGTCGCGCACCGCTGCAACCCTCGCGCGCCCAAGACTACACCCCGACCCGCACCGTCAGCTCCCCCAATCCCACCAGCTCCGCCCGCACGACATCCCCCGCCTCGACCGGCAGCGGCACCGTGGTGGTGCCGGTGGTCACGACCTCGCCCCGGCGCAGGCTCAGCCCCTGCCCCGACAGGGCGTTGGCGAGCCAGGTGAGCGCGAGGCGCGGGTCGTCGAGGGCGTTGCCGCCGCGGCCCTCATAGGGCGCCCGCCCCTCGGCGCCGATCCGGGTCGGCATCGCGGCGAGGTCGAGCGCGCGCCAGCCCTCCGGCGCCGGGAGGCCGAGGACGAAGAGGTGGGCGCAGGCATTGTCGGCGATCAGCGCCGCCTCCCCGGCCCGCTCGAACGCCTCCAGGCGCGAATCCGGAAATTCGATCGCCGGGTGGGCGGTGTCGACCGCCGCCATCACCTCGGCGACGGCGTAGGGCTCCGCGCGGGGCGGCAGGTCGGCGCCCATGCGGAAGGCCACCTCGGGCTCGGCCACCCGCATCTGGTTGCCGGCGAGCGGGACGGGAGCGTCCGCCGGCAGCACCCGCTCGGCGAGGAGCCGCCCGGCGAGCGGCCCGTCGGCGCCGATATGGCGCTGGCCGGCGAGGCTCGTCGCGGCGATCTTCCAGCCGTAGAGGGGTTCGGCGCTGCGCGGCTCCAGCAGGGCCTGGATGCGGTAGGCCGCGGCGCGGTCGGCGGGGGCGAGGTCCGGCGGCAGGGCGGCGAGGAGGCGGCCCTCGCGCCAGTGGTCCCAGAGCAGGTCGGAGGCGGCCTGATGCGTCATGCCGCCCTCCCGGTCAGGCCGCCGTCGACGGGCAGGGCCACGCCGGTGATGTAGGCCGCCTCGTCGGAGGCGAGGAAGAGCGCCGCGTTGGCGACGTCCCAGGCGGTGCCCATCCGGCCCATCGGGCAGGCGGCGTCGCGGGCCCGCACCATCTCGTCGGCATCCCGGTACTGGCCCGAGATCTGGTGGTGGATCAGCGGGGTGTTCATCAGCCCGGGCATGATCGCGTTCACCCGGATGCCGTCGCCCGCGTATTGCAGCGCCAGCCCGAGGGTGAAGTTGTTCACCGCCGCCTTGGCGGCGTAGTAGGCCGCGTAAGGGTAGCCGGTGTAGCGGATCGCCGCCGTCGAGGAGATGTTGACGATGCTGCCCGCGCGCTGCGCCAGCATGTGCGGCAGGACGTGCTTGCAGGTGAGGAAGCAGGTGGTGAGGTTGAGGTCGAGGGCGCGGTGCCACTCGGCCTCGGTCAGCTCGATCGGCCCGCCCATCTGCGCGTAGCCGACATTGTTGTGCAGGATGTCGATGCGCCCCTGCGCGGCCATCACCTCGGCGACGAGGGCGGCGACCGCGGCCGAATCGGTGGCGTCGCAGGCGGCGGCCGTGGCGGCCCCGTCCTCGCGCCGGATGATCTCGGCGGTTTCCTCGGCCGCCTCGCGCCGCAGGTCGACGCAGACCACCCGGGCGCCGTGGCGCGCGAAGGTCACCGCCGCGGCCTTGCCGTTGCCCCAGCCGGGCCCGGACGAGCCGGCGCCGAACAGCAGCGCGACCTTGCCCTCGAGCCGCCGCACGCCCGGGGCGTATCCGCCCTCCCCCATCGCATTCCTCCCCGGTGCCCCTCGCGCGGGGGCCCTCGTGTCGTCGCGCCTGTCGGCGCGTTGACGGGCAGCCTATAGAGATCGGGCACCGGCCGCAAAGCCAAGACGCGCACAAGGCCGAGACGGCCGCGCAGCCGAGGACGGCCGAGGAGGAGACGCCATGCCGACCCGCATCATCGCGAAGACCCCGCCCCGCCTCGACGCCGACCTGATCGCGCGCTTTGCCGCCGTGCCGGTGGCGGTGGTGGTCGATCTCCTGGAGGGCCGCACCCAGGTCGATCCGGCGATCCGGCCGCTGCGGCGCATCGCCGGGGGACCGGCGCTCCTCGGCAGCGCCGTGACGGCCGTGTGCGATCCGAAGGATTACGGCGCCGTCCACCACGCCATCGCGGTGGCCGAGGCCGGCGACGTGGTGGTGATCGATGCCGGGGGACGGAGCGACGTCGCGATGATCGGCGACCTGCTCTCGACGGCGGCGCGCCGCAAGGGGATCGTCGGGCTCGTCGCCGACGGGGCGGTGCGCGACACCGGCATCCTCGGCGGCTGGGGCGATTTCGCGGTGTTCACCCGCCACGTCACCGCGCGCGGCCCGGCCTCGAAGGACGGCGGCACCGTCGACGCGGTCGCGACGATCGGCGGCGCCACGGTCCATCCCCGCGACCTGATCCTCGGCGACGACGACGGCGTCGTGGTGATCCCGCGGGACGCCGCCGAGGGCCTGATCGACAAGGCCGAGGAGCGGGCCCGGGCCGAGATCGGCTGGGAGACGCGCCTCTCGGCCGGCGAGACCACGCTCGCAGTGTTCGGCGTGCCGGACGCGGTCAGGGCGTGAGATCCTCGTAGGCGATCCGGGGCACCGCGAAGCGGTCCCCGGTGCGGACGTAGAGGTCGCCGTAGAGACGCCCCACCGGCAGGAAGGCGCCGTCGCGCAGGTGGCGCCCGTCCGGGGTGAAGAGATCGTCCCGGGCGTGCAGCGACACGACCTGCCCGAGGACGATCCGGCGCTCGGGCGAGAGGTCGATCACCGTGTGGGTGCGGCAGCCCAGACTCGCCGGCGCCTCGGCGATCCGGTGCGGCGCGACGCCGGTGCAGGGCAGGAGCGTCAGACCCGAGGCCGGGATCTCGCTCTCGCCGGGCGGGAACTCGGCGGCGCAGACGGTCATCGCCGGAATCAGCGCCTCGTCGACGAGGTTGACCACGAACTCGCCGGTCTCGGCGATGGCGCGGGGCGTGTCCTTCAGGGTGCCGTCGGAGCGCAGGTTGAAGCTGAGCGCCACGACCGGCGGCTCCTCGGCGAGCACCTGGAAGAAGCTGATCGGCGCCGCGTTGTCGAGGCCGGCGCCCGAGCGCGTGGTCACGAGGGCGATCGGCCGGGGCGTCACCAGGGCGGTGAGCAGGCGGTAGCGGTCGCGGGAGGAGAGGTCGTCGAAACGCAGCTCCATCGGCTCACCGCGTCCCGTCGAACGAGGTGGCGCTTGCGCGGTGCGTCGGCATCGGAATCCTCCCGGGGTTGTTAGCGCCTTATGGTCTGCAAGAGCCGAGCCGTCACGGGAGACAGCGGCGCGCGGCCGGCGCATGATGCCGGCAAAAGCGGGGGAGGCGCGCGATGGCGCAGATCTGGATCGAGGCGGCGCTCAACGGGCCGTGGGGGCGCGAGCGCCAGCCCGGCATCCCGATCACCGTCGCGGAGGTGGTGGCCGACGGGCTGGCGGCCGCCGCGGAAGGAGCCGCGATCGTCCACGTCCACGCCTACGATCCCGCCACCGGGCGCCAGAACGACGCCTGGGAGACCTATGCCCGCATCATCGAGGGCATCCGGGCGAAGGCCGACGTGATCGTCTACCCGACGATCCCGCTGGCGGGCTCGGACTACGCCGCGAGCGCGGCGAGCCGCTACGCCCACACCGAGGAGCTGGCCCGCCGCGGCCTGATCGAGTGGGCGGTGTGCGATCCCGGCTCGACCACCTTCCTGCGCTACGACGAGGCGTCGGCCCCGGAGAGCGGCTTCCTCTACCAGAACCCGATGCCCGACATCCGCGAGGGCCTGCGCATCGCCCGCACGCACCGCATCCGGCCGGGCTACGCCATCTACGAGCCGGGCTTCACCCGCCTGGGCGCGGCGCTCGCCGCCCTGGAGCCGCGCCCGCCGGTGCCGGTCTACCGCTTCATGTTCTCGGACGAGTTCGCCTGGGGCTTCCCGCCGCGGCCGGCCTATCTCGACGCGCATCTGGCGCTGCTCGCCGAATGCGCGCCCTGCGCACCCTGGATGGTGGCGGGGCTCGGCGTCGACATCCTGCCGCTGGTGCCGGCGGCGGTGGCGCGGGGCGGGCATGTCCGGGTCGGGCTCGAGGACGCGCCCTGGGGCAGCCCGCAGGGCAACCGGGCCTGGGTGGCGGCGGCGCGCCGGGCGATCGAGGCGGCGGGGGGCCGGGTGGCCGATGCCGCGGCGGTGCGTCACGATCTGGCGGTGCGGGACGGCGCGGGCTGACAGACCCGCTCCACCCTCCCGCCTCCCGGATGACGGCCGCGTCGGCATCCGAGGGAGGGCGCGGGGAGGAACCCCGGGGCGCGGATCGCGGTCAGGCCGCCCGCAAGGTCTCGATCTGGTCGAGCGCCGCCGCCCGCGCCGCGTCGATCCGGCGCTGCAGGTCGGGCAGGTCGGCGCCCGAGAGGCAGGCCTCCTCGATCTCGCGGCAGAGGTCGGACAGGCCGGTGAAGCCGAGGAGGCCGGCGGCCGAGATCATCGCGTGGGCGTCGTGGGCCAGCCCGGCGCGATCGCTGCTGCGGGAGCGGAAGCGCTGATCGAGCTCGGTCGCCAGCATCCCGAGCAGGCCGTCGATCCGCTCGCGTCCCATCAGCGAGCGGGCCGCCGCGAAGGCCTCGACGTCGACCAGCGTCGGGACCGGGGCGGTCTCGCCGCCGTCGGCGCGGTGGCGGGCGATCGCCGCGGCGAGCTCGGCGCGCTTGAACGGCTTGCCGACATGGCCGTCCATGCCGGCGGCCCGGAAGGTCTCGATCTGGGCCGGCAGCACGTTGGCGGTCATCGCGACGATCGGCACGGTGCCGGCGGGTCCCGGCATCGCCCGGATCGTCCGGGTGGCGGTGAGCCCGTCCATGCCGGGCATCTGCACGTCCATCAGCACGAGGTCGTACGTCTTGGCCCGCACCGCCTCGATCGCCGCCGCGCCGTCGCCCGCGACGTCGACGTTGTGGCCCTCCGCCTCGAGCACCGCCCGGGCGAGGTCCTGGTTGATCGGCACGTCCTCGACCAGCAGCAGGCGGGCCGGGTGCACCGGCCGGGGCCGGCCCTCCGCGGCCTCCGCGGCCGGGGCCGGGCAGGCCGGCAGCGGCACCCGGAACCAGAAGGTCGAGCCGGCGCCCGTCCGGCTCTCGACGCCGATCGTGCCGCCCATCAGCTCGACCAGGCCCTTGCAGATGGCGAGCCCCAGGCCGCTGCCGCCGTATTGCCGCCGGATCGAGCCGTCGACCTGGCTGAAGCGCTGGAACAGCCGGCCGTGCTGCTCGGGAGCGATGCCGATGCCGGTATCGCTGACGCAGAAACGCAGGCTCCCCCCTTCCGCCTCGACCCGCACCGCGACCCGGCCGGCGGGGGTGAACTTGACGGCGTTGTTGAGGAGGTTGAGCAGGATCTGGCGCAGGCGGTCGGGATCGCCCCGGACCCAGTCCGGCACGGCGGGATCGAGGGCGACGTCGAGGGCGAGGCCCTTGGGCTCGGACAGGCCGCGCACGATCGAGGCGGCGTTGTCGACGAGCGCCGCCGGGGCGAAGGGCACCTCGGACAAGGCGATGCCGCCGGCCTCGATGCGCGAGAAGTCGAGGATGTCGTCGACGACGGTGAGCAGCGCCCCGCCCGCCGCGGCGATCCGGTCGACGTAGCGCCGGTGCCGGCCCGGCAGGGTGCGGTCGGCCAGCAGCAGGTCGGCATAGCCGATGACGCCGTTGAGGGGCGTGCGGATCTCGTGGGACATCGAGGCCAGGAAGTCGCTCTTGGCCTGGCTCGCCCGCTCGGCGGCGATCCGCGCCTCCTCGAGGGCGCGGGCGTGACGCTGGCGCTCGCCGACGTCCCGGAAGGTCGCGATGATGGCGGGCTCGCCCGGCGCCGCCCCCGGGATGCGCCGGAACGCCCCCTCGACCCAGATCCACGCCCCGGTCCGGTGGCGGGCGCGGCAGACCACGCTGACCTGCGGCTCGCCGGCGGCGAGGCGGCGGGCCTGGGTGACCAGGAGGGCGAGGTCCTCGCGGTGGACGCAGTCGCGCAGGCGCATCGCGACGACCTCCTCGGGCGTGTAGCCGAGGAGGCGCCGCACCGCTGGCGAGACGTAGCTGCGCCGGCCGTCGTCATGGGCGAGCACGATCAGCTCGCTGGTGTTCTCGGCGAGCAGCCGGTAGCGCGCCTCCCCGGCCGAGAGCATGCCGGCGGCGCGCCTCGCCTCCGCCTCGAGGTCGCGGTGGCGCAGCATCGCCCGGGTCAGCCCGAAGCCGAGGCCGACCAGCACGGTGCTGATGCCGAGCACCACCGCGGCGTCCTGGCGCACGCCCTCGCGCCAGGCCGCCAGGGTCTCGTCCTTGGAGACGCCGGTGGTGACGAGGAGCGGGGCGCCGGCGACGCGCTGGAAGCTGCCGTAGCGCGAGACGCCGTCGATCGGCGAGGCACTGCCGTCGTAGGTACCGCCGGCGACGCCGGCGGCCGCGCGCATCAGGGCTCCGCCCGCGACGCTCAGGCCGACCTTGTCGGGGGCGTAGGGGTGGCGCACCAGGATCACGCCGTCGCTGCGCAGGAGCCCGATGGCGCCGTTCGGGCCGAGGTCGAGCCGGCCGTAGAGCCGCTGCAGCTCGGTGAGCGAGAGGTCGGCCACCGCGACGAGCGGCGTCTCGCCCGGGCGCGGCATCACCAGGCGGGCGACGCTCACGAACCAGGAATCGGCCGGCCCGATCCGGGTCGGCCAGCCGACCGCGAGCTCGGACTGGCCCATCGCGAGGGCTGAGCGCACGAGCTCGGCATCGGACGGGCGCCCCTCGGTGCCGACGCCGCCCTGGCCGTACAGGACGCCCGCGGTGGTGCCGTCGAGCACCCGCACGCCCATCACCGCCGGGACGTGAGCCATCAGGCCGGACAGGAGCTGGCGGGTGTAGCTCGGGTTCGCCCCGAAGGTGTGGGCGTCGACCCGGGCGGCGGCGGCGCTGAGCAGCATGTCGACCGAGGAGACGAGGCGGTTCGCCTCCTGGCCGAGGGCCTGCACCACCGCCTCGGCGGTGCTGCGGGCGTCGCGGATCGTGCGCTCGTAGTCGCGGGTATCGGTCCAGACCGTGACCGTGGCGAGCCCGAGGCAGGTCGTCAGCACGCCCGCCCAGACGCCGCCGATGAGACTGCGGTAGGACCGCTTCAGGTTCATCTCTCGCGCCCCACGCTCCGCCCGGCACCCCTTCGGGCATCCCGGGCGGGCCGCAAGCCTGAAGGGGTACGGGGCGGGCGGGCCGGCCGCAAGGGTTTCTTGCCGGTGCCCGGCCGGCCCGTTCGGCGGAGGCCGGGCCCACCCCCTCCGGCCGCCGAAGCGGCCGGAGGGGAGCGCGTCACATCGCCTCGAAGCGGATCGGCTGGGCGCCCTTGAGCAGGGTCATGCGGCCGAGGTCGTAGACGTGCTCGATGCCCGTGGTGATGGTGAGGAAGTGGTTGCCGGCGAGCTGGCCGACCTTGCTGGCGAAGTGGACGCCGCCATAGGCGAGCAGGATCTCGGTCTCGCTGATGCCGCCGGGATAGAGGATCATCTGGCCGGGCGCCGGGTAGCTGGTGTGGTTCTCGTAGCCGACGCCGAAATCGAGGTCGCCGAGGGGCATCCACACGCCCTCGCCGCTCCAGCGGACGTGGATGACCTCGCTCACGAACGGCAGCGCCTTGAGGAAGGCGGCGCAGGTCTGGGGCGCCTTCTCGAGCTCGAGACGGCCGACGAGGTCGAACGGGCCGGCCTTGATCTTCAGTTCCTTCACGGGGGATCTCCTGATGTGGTGGGGAGAGGAGGACGGGGCGTTCGGGGGCCGGGACGCGCCAAGCTAAGCGGATCTCGCCGAAGTGGTTACTGGTTCGGCGCCGAAGATCTGCGGCAGCACGAGAACCCGAGCGGGCGAGGCGCTGGCCTGCCGACGCAAGTCCGCTCAGGACCGGGCCAGGGCCTCCGGCCGCAGGTGGCGCAGCACGTCGACGAGCAGGCGCACCGCCACGTCGACGTCGGCCTCGGCGACCGATTCGGCGGGCGAGTGGCTGAGCCCGCCGGCGCAGCGCACGAACACCATGCCGATCGGGCACAGGCCCGCCAGCGCCAGCCCGTCGTGGCCGGCGCCGCTCGGGAGGCTCAGGGGCCGCAGGCCGAGCCGGGCGATGCCCTCGGCGAGCGCGTCCCGGAAGGCCGGCGCGCAGGCGGCGGCGGGCTCGTCGTAGCTCGATTCCGTCGTGACCGCGACGCCGCGGCGCTCGGAGATCGTCGCGAAGGTGGCGCCGAGCCGCGCCAGCGCGGCGTGGCGCACCGCGTCGCTCGGGCTGCGCAGGTCGAGGCTGAACCGGGTCATGGCCGGGATGACGTTGACGGCGCCCCGCGGCACCTCGATCCGGCCGACCGTGGCGACGAGGTCCGGAGTGGCCTGCGCCTCGGCCTCGACCGCCAGCACCATCTCGGCCGCCGCCGCGAGCGCGTCGCGGCGCAGGGGCATCGGCACGGTGCCGGCATGGCCCGCCCGGCCCTCGACCGTGACGACGAGGCGGCTCGCGCCCGAGATCGCCGTGACGATCCCGACCGGCAGGTCGGCCGCTTCGAGGACCGGCCCCTGCTCGATATGGACCTCGAGGTAGCCCAGCACCGAGGCCGGGTCGCGGGCGAGCGTCGGCAGCCCGTCGGGATCGCCGCCGAAGTCGCGCAGGGCCTGCGCCAGGGTGATGCCGTCGCCGTCGCGGGCGTCGAGGAAGTCGGGCCGGACGAGGCCGGCGAGCGCCCGCGAGCCCGTGAGGGTCACGGGGAAGCGCACGCCCTCCTCGTCGCCGAAGGCCAGCACCTCGACCGCGAAGGGCAGGCGCTCGCCCGCCTCGTGCAGCGCCCGCACGGCGGCGATGCCGACCACCACCCCGAGGTTGCCGTCGTAGTGGCCGGCATCGCGCACGGTGTCGATGTGCGAGCCGACGAGGAGCGTCGGGGCGCCGGGCGTGGCGGCCTCGTAGCGCCCGACCACCGTGGCGGCGGCATCGAGCCGGACGCTCATGCCCGCCTCCTCCATCCAGGCGGCGACCTGCCGGGCCGCCGCCGCGTGGGCGGGGGTGAGGTAGAGGCGGGTGAGCCCGTCGGGATCGGCGCTGAAGCGCGCCAGCTCGGCGAGGCGGGCCATCACGGCGCCGCCGCAGGTCTCGGAGGTTCCGGGGCTCTCGGAGGCGGCGGGCGGCCGGTCGTGCTGCATGGCGGTGGGCTCCGATCGAGGCCCCGGGTATGGCCGGTCCGCGGGCCTGTCCAGCCTCGCGCTCCGGCGGGGCCGCGCCGCCAACCCCTGCCCTCGCCCGTGCTGGACGTCCAATATCGCGTTGCGTATGATCCAGTCGTTTCGCGTCTCGATCGGCCGCCGGGCCGTCCGCCGAAGCATCCTCCCCCTTGCTGCCGGAGCGGTCGCCGTGGAGCTGCGGCACCTGCGCTACTTCGTGGCGGTCGCCGAATCCCTGAGCTTCACCGCCGCGGCGGAGCGGCTCGGCGTGTCGCAGCCGCCGCTCAGCCAGCAGATCCGCGACCTCGAAGCCGAGCTCGGCACGCCGCTCCTGTGGCGCACCAGCCGCAGCGTCGCCCTCACCCCCGCGGGCACCGCCTTCCTGGCCCGGGCGCGCGGCATCCTGGGCGAGGTCGCGGAAGCCTGTGCCGAGGTCCGCGCCGTCGGGGCCGGACGCACCGGCACCCTCGATATCGGGCTCACCGGCTCGATCCTGGCCGGCCCGCTGGGGCGTCTAATCCGGCTCTTCGGCGAGCGTTATCCCGGCGTGCTGGTGCGCCTGCACGAGATGCCGCCCGGCGAGCAGCCGGCGGCGCTCCACGCGCAGCGCATCGATCTCGGTTTCCTGCGCCGGCCGCCGGAGGATCCGTCCCTGACGGTGGTGCGGGCCTGGCCCGAGGCGGTCGGCGTCGCCCTGCCGGCGGGGCACCGCCTGGCGGCCCGCGCGGCGATCGCGCTGGCCGACCTGCGCGACGAGCCCTTCGTGTCCCTGCGGCTGCGCGACTCGCGCTTCGCCACCGACCTGTGGGAGGCCTGCCGGGATGCGGGGTTCGAGCCGCGCCTGGTGCAGCAGGTGGTCGAATCGGCCTCGCTCGTGAATCTGGTGGCGGCGGGCCTCGGCGTCGCCCTGGTGCCGGAATCGGCCTGCGCCGTGACGCGGCCGGACGTCGCCTACCGGCCCCTCGCCGGTCCGGCCCCGACCGCCGACGTCTGCGCCCTGTACCGGGCCCGGGCCGGCGCCGTGACGGAGAACATCCTGGCCCTGATGCGGGACGAGATCGGCCCGCCGGCCGGGGCGGGCCCCGCCGCTTCGTAGGGTTTCCGAAATCTTCGGGTTTCTGAAATCTTCCCCAGGCGATAATCAGGCCCCCGCCCGCGATCCCCCGCGGCGGGCAGGCGTGGTTGCAGGTGACCGAGGGTGTGCGCATGACCGAGAAGACCCGAGTCGCCGTCCTGTACGGCGGCCGATCCGGCGAGCACGAGGTCTCGCTGCGCTCGGCGGCCTCCGTGATCCGCCATCTCGACCGGGACCGGTTCGAGGTGATCCCGGTCAGCATCGACAAGGCCGGGCGCTGGCAGCGCCACGATCTGCGCCGGATCACCCAGACCGGCGACGAATCCCTGGCGATCCCGCCGGAGAGCCCCGAGGTGCGCCTCGCCGCCGCCGCAGACGGGCGCGCCGCCGTGGCGAGCCTTGGCGGCGCGCCGGAGCGCGCGGAGGTCGACGTGGTGTTCCCGGTCCTGCACGGGCCGCTCTGCGAGGACGGCACGCTCCAGGGGCTGCTCGAGCTGACTGAGACGGCCTATGTCGGCTCGGGCGTGCTGGCCTCGGCGGTCGGCATGGACAAGGACGTGACCAAGCGGCTGGCCGGCCTCGCCGGCATTCCGATCGCCCCCTACCGGGCCTTCACCCGCAGCGCCTACGAGCGCGGGGCGGTCTCCCTCGACGACATCGCGCGCGCGATGACGCTCCCGGTCTTCGTCAAGCCCTGCAACATGGGCTCCAGCGTCGGCATCCATAAGGTGAAGGCCTGGGCCGACCTGCCGGCGGCCCTCGCCGACGCGTTCCGGTACGACGTCAAGGTCCTGGTCGAGCAGGGCATCGATGCCCGCGAGGTCGAGGTGGCGGTGCTCGACGGCGCCCCGCCCTTCGTCAGCGTCGCCAGCGAGCTGAACCCGCAGGCCCACCACGACTTCTACTCCTACGCCGCCAAGTACCTCGACCCCGAGGGCGCCAGCGTCGACCTGCCGGCCAGGATCGGCCCGGAGCAGATGGAGCGGGTCCGCGCGCTGGCGTTGCTGGCCTTCGAGGCCCTCGAATGCAGCGGCATGGCCCGGATCGACTTCTTCCTCGACCGCCAGAGCGGCGAGTTCTACCTCAACGAGGTCAACACCCTGCCGGGCTTCACCTCGATCAGCATGTACCCGAAGATGATGGAGGCCTCCGGCATCCCTTATCCGGAGCTGCTGACCCGCCTGATCGACCTAGCGCTGGAGCGCCACCGGACGCGGCGCGGGCTGAAGCGGGAATTCGCCGACTAGAACATTTTCCGACGAAGTGGAAACCGGTTCGTCGCAGAAAATGCGACAAAGCAAAGACTTAGAGAGCTTCGCGATCGCATCGCGATCGTGAAGCGCTTTAAGGCGCTCGTCCGGACGGGCCTCGCCGGCCCGCTTCCTGGGATGGATGACTCGGGACGTTACATACCAACAGCCTGAAAGCCTGTTTGACTTGTGACGACGCAATCGCGAGTGGATTTTCCATCCTACCCTCCACCTCATCCTGAGGTGCGAACGCAGTGAGCCTCGAAGGAGAGATCCGGTGATCTCGGAGACTTCTGGAGCCCTCCTTCGAGGTTAGTCGATCGTTGATCGACCAACACCTCAGGATGAAGTTGCTGGCGGTCCAGAATATGTCGATCGGTCAAACAGGCGCTGGGACGCCGACGCATTAGACTGTTGACCTAGCGGGGCACCCTCCCCCACAGAGGGGGAGGGGTCACCCTCTCGGCCGTCCCATCCCGTGAACAGAACCAACGGGGCTTCAAGCGACCGTTGGCATTACTTGTGGGGTTACTTGCACTCCTCGCGGGTGCGCTTCATCGCCTCGCCGAAGCCGTCGAGGGCGTATTCGTCGATCGAGGCGTTTCCGCGCTGCGAGACCGCCTTGACGACGACCTTCTTGCCCCGGCCCATCTCGGAGACGACCTTGCTCTCGTCGGCGGGGTTCTGGACCCAGGCGTTGCTGCCCTTCACCACCAGCGCGTAGCGGGCCGCGCCGATCGTCAGGCTGGGATCGGCGGCGCTCGGGCTCGGCACGGCGCCGTTGGCCGCCGCCGTGGTGGCCTGGGCGCTGCCGGGCTTGGGCGCGAAGCCCAGCATCACCGCGACCTCGTTGTTGACCTTCTCGCCCTTGCGGACGGTGACGAAGAGATAGGCCGGATCGCGCTTGAGGCTCTTGGGCAGCCGCACCTGCGGCTGGCTGATGGCGTAGCAGAGGCGCGCCTTGCCCTCGCCGGCGGCGAAGACGTTCCAGTCGCCGAAGGTGCCGATCGGGCTCGCCTGAAGGCTGGCGGGGGCGGCCTCGGCCTTGGGCTTCGGCTTGGCCGCGGCAGGCAGGACGAGGAGGGACAGGCCGGCGGCGGCCAGGAGGAATGCGCGAATCATGCGGGAACTCTAGTCGCGGGCGGTGCGCT
The DNA here is from genome assembly GCF_036448855.1 of Methylobacterium ajmalii. Taxonomy (NCBI): domain Bacteria; kingdom Pseudomonadati; phylum Pseudomonadota; class Alphaproteobacteria; order Hyphomicrobiales; family Methylobacteriaceae; genus Methylobacterium; species Methylobacterium ajmalii. The sequence goes on along the minus strand of NZ_JAZFXT010000031.1, from coordinate 72,381 downwards.
TGCCCACCCGATTGCCGGAAAATGCGGCGAAATCAGTGGGCTACACCGCCGCTTCGCCGAATTGCTGCGGTGCAGGAATGACCCCGCCGCGCCGGTGGGGCAAGGTCCGGCCCCGGAAACGCACGCGAGAGGCCGCGAAGGTCGCATGACTGCCCCATCCCCGTCGGACCTGCCCGAGACCATTCCGGTGCGCGAGGCGCACCGCTTCCCGACCGAGGCCCTGGAGGCCTTCCTGCGGGAGCAGGGGCTGGGCGCCCTGCACGAGTTGCGGCAGATGCGCGGCGGGCAGTCGAACCCGACCTTCCTGGTGATGGCCGAGGCCGGCGAGTACGTGCTGAGGAAGCAGCCGCCGGGCAAGCTCCTGCCCTCGGCCCACGCGGTCGACCGGGAGTTCCGGGTGCTGCAGGCCCTGTCGCGCACCGACGTGCCGGTGCCGCAGGCGGTCGGCTTCTGCGCCGACCCGTCCGTCATCGGCACGCCGTTCTACCTGATGGAGCGGCTGCACGGCCGGGTGTTCTGGGACCCGATGCTGCCCGAATTGCCGCGCGAGGAGCGGGCCGGAATCTATCACGGGATGAACGAGGCGCTGGCGCGGCTCCACCTCGTCGATCCGGCGGCGATCGGGCTTTCCGATTTCGGGCGCGCCGGCAACTACTTCCAGCGTCAGGTCGAGCGCTGGTCGAAGCAGTGGACCGCCTCGAAGACCCGCGAGAACGCGGCGATCGACCGCCTCGCCGAGTGGCTGCCGGCCCACATCCCGGCCGACAGCGACGAGACCCGGATCGTCCACGGCGACTTCCGGCTCGACAACATGATCTTCCACAAGACCGAGCCGCGGGTGATCGGCATCATCGACTGGGAGCTCGCCACCCTCGGCCACCCGCTCGCCGACCTCGGGTACAACTGCATCGCCTACAACACCGACCCGACCGCCTACCGGGGCATGCTCGGGCGCGACCTGCCGGCGCTGGGCATCCCGACCCAGGACGAGTACGTGCGCCGCTACTGCGAGCGGACCGGGCGCAAGGACGGCATCACCCCGTTCCACGTCGCCTTCGCGCTGTTTCGCCTGGCGGTGATCCTGGAGGGCGTGCTGGCCCGCTCGAAGGCCGGCAACGCGTCGAGCGACGAGGCGAGCCAGAAGGGCGCGCTCGGCATCGCGCTCGCCGAGCGGGGCTGGGAACTGGCGCGCAGCCAGGCTTGACAGAGGGCGGCCGCGGGGTCGCGCGCCTACCGCCGGCCGGACTCAGCCGGCGGCGCGCTCGCGCTCGCGCCGTCGCTGCAGGCGGGTGACGCCGTAGATCGTCGCGAGCCGTAGGCGGGCGGAGCGGACCTGCGGCGCGCTGCGCTCGGCCTGGACCGCCGCGATGGTGCGGAGCGCCGCCGCGACGGAGCGTTCGAGGGCGGCGGTCTCGTCGCCGCGGGTGGATCGGACGGGCTGCATCGGGATCTCCCCTCCTGCTGTCTCGGATCCGGTTTGACCCGGACAATCCGGCGCGGGCGGGGCCGGATGGTGGCGGCATCCGGCCTTGATTTCGGATTTCATTCACCATCCCCGCCCCGGAGCCGCGGCGTGCGGCCGTCAGGCGAGCGGCACCGTCGGCCACGCGGCCGAGACCGCGGCGGCCGCGTCGAATAGGCCGTCGACGCCCTCGCGCCAGAGCGAGAACAACGTCGGCGGGCTCAGCGCCAGGACGGCATGGACCTCCCGGCCGCCGAGGCGGAGCTCGGCACCGAGGTGCCGGGCCAGGGCCCGCATCCGCCGGTTGCCCGGCAGGCAGCGCAGGTGGATCCTCCGGGTGCCGGCGTTGCGGGCGGCCTCGGCCAGGCGCGCGCCGAGGGCGCCGCCGAGCCCGCGGCCGCGATGGCCGGGCGCCACCGCGAAGGCGATCTCGGCCTCCGCGGAGGCGCCCGTCGGCCGCAATTCGCCGACGCCGCGCAGGATTCCATCCGCGAAGGCGCCGAAGACCAGGCCCTCGGCGGACACGGCGTGCGAGGCGTAGGCCGCGGCCGCCGCCTCGCTCACCGTGCCCATGAAGCGGTCGAAGCGGGATTCGGGGTCGAGGTCGCGAAACAGCGTGACGACCGCGTCGCGGTCGCTCGACCAGAGGCGCCGGACCAGGGTGCCGGCGGGGATGTTTCGGGTGTCTGGCATTCTCGAGGTGCACTCCGGACAAGGACGGCACGATCTCGAGCGTTTCCCCACCCCGGCCGAAACCGGGATTGTGCAATGCAGCAGATAGGGACGCCGTTCCGGGGCTGCACGGCACGACGGCCGTGCCCCGGGCGCATGCGGCCGCCATGATCTCACCGCATTGCGCGGGCCGGCCCCGCGGGATAAGCCCCATGCCGTGACCCAAAGCCCCGCTTCCGCCGCCGCCGGCCCGGTCGCCGCCCGCTACGACGCCCTGGTGGCGTCGGGCGCGATCGAGCGCGATCCCGCCCAGACCGACCTCGTCGCCCGCCTCGACGGGGTGATCCGCGACCTCGCCGCGGTGCCGCCGCCGGCGAGTCCGGGCGTGCTCGGCCGGCTGTTCGGCCGCAAGCCCGAGCCGGTGGCGGGCCCGCGCGGCCTCTACGTCTGGGGCCTCGTCGGTCGCGGCAAGACCATGCTGATGGACCTCTTCCACGAGGAGGCCCCGGCCCCGAAGCGCCGGGTGCATTTCCACGCCTTTATGGGCGACGTGCACGAGCGCATCCACCGCCACCGCCAGGCGGTGAAGCAGGGCACGGCACGGGGCGACGACCCGATCGCCCCGGTGGCCGAGGCCCTGGCGGCGGAGGCGCGGCTTCTCTGCTTCGACGAGTTCACGGTCACCGACATCGCCGACGCGATGATCCTCGGGCGGCTGTTCACGGCGCTCTTTGCCCGCGGCACCGTGATGGTGGCGACCTCGAACGTCGAGCCCGACCGGCTCTACGAGGGCGGCCTCAACCGCGCCCTGTTCCTGCCCTTCATCGACCAGCTCAAGGAGCGGGTCGCGGTCGTGCGGCTCGATTCGCGCACCGATTTCCGCCTGGAGAAGCTCGGCGGCAGCCCGGTCTACCACGTCCCGGCGGACGACGCGGCGGCGGCCGCCCTCACGGGCGCGTTCCGGGCCCTGTCCGGCGAGGCGCAGGGCCGGCCGACGGCGATCCAGGTCAAGGGCCACGACGTGGCGATCCCCGAGGCCGCCGGCGGCGTCGCCCGCTTCACCTTCGCGGATCTCTGCGCCCGGCCGCTCGGTGCGGCCGACTACCTGACTCTGGCCGAGCGCTTCCACACCGTGATCGTGGACGGCATCCCGGTGATGGACCTGGCGCAGCGCAACGAGGCCAAGCGCTTCATCATCCTGGTCGACGCGCTCTACGACACCCGCACCAAGCTGCTCGCCTCCGCCGCCGCCGAGCCGACCGGGCTGTACCTGGCGGATTCCGGCCGCGAGGCGTTCGAGTTCGAGCGCACGGTCTCGCGCCTGATCGAGATGCGCTCGGAGGAATACCTCGCCCTGCCGCACGGACGGCCGGATTCCGAGGCCTCGGGCAGCACGACCGGGCTGGTGGAGACCTGAGACGCGCTTCTTGATTGCGCCGCAATCTGCGCGCCGAAGCGGTGGCGCGTCCGCGCTGTTAGTTCATTCCCACCGAGGCCTCCGATGACCCCCTCCCCGCATCCGACCGACCTGTCGCCCGAGCATGCCGTCGCGACGATCTCGCGCTGGCTCGCGGTGGAGAGCCCGACGGACTCGGTCGAGGGCGTCAACCGGATGATGGACCTCGTCGCCGGGGAGGCCGCCGGCCTCGGGCTGACCGCCGAGCGGGTGCCGGGCCGCGACGGCTTCGGCGACAACCTGATCCTGCGGGCCGGCCCCCGGAACGGCGAACCCGGCATCCTGGTCCTGTCCCACCTCGACACCGTGCACCCGGTCGGCACGCTCGCGAACGACCTGCCAGTGCGGGTCGAGGGCGACCGGCTCTACGGGCCCGGCGTCTACGACATGAAGGGCGGCGCCTGGCTGGCGCTCCAGGCCTTCGCGGCGGCGGCGCGGGGCGGCCTCGCGCGGCGCCCCCTCACCTTCCTGTTCAGCAGCGACGAGGAGACCGGCTCGCAATCGACCCGCGGGCTGATCGAGGATCTCGGCCGCACGAGCGCCGCGGTGCTCGTCACCGAGCCCGGCCGCGACGGCGGCAAGGTGGTGACCGGGCGCAAGGGGGTGGGCCGCTTCGACGTCCATGTCGAGGGCCGTCCCTCGCATGCCGGCACCCGCCACGCCGACGGCCGCAACGCCATCCGGGAGGCCGCCCGGCTGATCCTCGAGATCGAGGGGCTGACCGATTACGCCCGCGGCGTCACCACCACGGTCGGGACGATTCTCGGCGGCACCGCCGAGAACGTCGTGCCCCAGCATTGCCGCTTCGCCGTCGACCTGCGGGTGGTCACCGCCGCCGACGGCGAGGATTATGCCGGCCGGATCCTGGGCTTGCGCGCCTCGCCGGATTTCCGCGTCACGGTGACCGGCGGCATGAACCGGCCGCCCTACGACGCGGAGGCCGGCGCCGCGCTCTACGCCCACGCCAAGGCGCTCGCCCGCGACGAGCTCGGGCTCGACCTCGGCGCGGTGCCGCTCACCGGCGGCGGCTCGGACGGCAACTTCACCGCGGCGCTCGGCATCCCGACCCTCGACGGCCTCGGCATCGACGGCGACGGCGCGCACACGCTCCAGGAATACGGCCTGATCTCCTCGATCGCGCCGCGCCTGCGGCTGATGCGGCGGCTGCTGGAGACGCTGTGATCGCGCCCGGGACGGCGATCTTTCGCGCCCTCCCCGCGTTGCCGGCCCGCATCCTGCACGGATGCGGGACCGCCACGGATGACACCCGCGCATGACCGACCGCACCAACCCCTGGGTGACGCTCTCCCGCGAGCGCCGCTACGAGGATCGCTACCTCGGCGTCGACCTCGACCAGCTGCGCCACGAATCCGGCCGCGAGCACCCGCACGTCGCGCTGCGCTTCAAGGTGTTCGGCGTCGCGGTGCTGCCGGTCGATCCCGCGGGGCGGGTGACGCTGATCGGGCAGTACCGGTACGTCCTCGACCGCTTCACCTGGGAGCTGCCGCGCGGCTCGGGCTCGGTCTCCGACGACGCGCTGGCCACGGCCCGGCGCGAGCTGTCGGAGGAGACCGGGGACGAGGCCGGATCCTGGCTCGAATTGATGCGGCTCGACGCCTCGCCGGGCATCTCGAGCGAGCGGGTCCCGGGCTTCGTCGCCTGGAACCTCACGCGCGGGCCCTCGCATCCCGACCCGCAGGAGAGCCTGCGCCTGCGCCGCCTGCCCTTCGCCGCGGCCCTCGACGAGGCCCTGTCGGGCGCGATCACCGACGGGCCGAGCGTCGCCCTGCTCCTGTGCCTCGCCGAGCGGGCCCGGCGGGGCGACCTGCCGGAGGATCTGTCGGCGCTGCTGCGAGGGTAGGGCGGGAGGCTCAGCGCGCCGCGAGTTCCCGCAGCAGCGCCTCGTGGAACCGGTCCGGCGCCTCGACCTGCGGGGCGTGGCCCAGCCCCTCGAACATCACCAGCCGGGCGCCCTTGATCCGCCCCGCCACCTCCGGCGCGAGCCGGTCGTAGCGCCCGAGCGTGGCGGCGATCTCCGGCGTCGCCCGGTTGGCGCCCGGCGCGGTGCGGTCCTTGGTCCCGGCCATCAGCACCGTCGGCACGCGCAGGCGGTCGACTTCGTGCACCACCGGCTGGGTGAACACCATGTCGGAGGTCTGGGCCTGGTTGAGGGCCACCCGCTCCGCGCCCGGGCCCGCATAGAGCCCGGCCTGCATGTCGACCCAGCGGTCGTAGGCCGGCTTCCACTGGCCGTCGTAGTAGAACTTGAGCTGGTAGGCCTTGATGCTCGCCGCACTCGTCCTGCGCTCGGCGGCGTAGGCCGCGTCGATCGTCTGGTAGGGCACGCCCTTGGCCTGCCAGTCCTCGAGCCCGAGCGGATCGACCATCACCAGCTGGTCGACCGCCTCGGGGAACATCAGGGCGTAGCGGGCGGCCAGCATCCCGCCCATCGAATGCCCGACGATCGTCGCCTTGGCGATGCCGAGGGAGGCGAGCAGCCCGTGGGTGTTGGTGGCGAGCTGCTGGAAGCTGAACTGGTAGCCGGCGGGCTTCGAGGACTTGCAGAAGCCGATCTGGTCGAGGGCGAGCACCCGGTAGCCGGCGCGCGCCAGGACGCCGGCCGTGTCGCCCCAGGTCGCGGCGCAGAAGTTCTTGCCGTGGAGCAGCACGATCGTGCCGCCGTTCGGGCGCTCCGGCACGACGTCCATGTAGGCCATCGACAGGTCCTGCCCCTGCGATGCGACGGCGTGGCGCTTCACCGGATAGGGATAGTCGAATCCTTCGAGCTCGGGCCCGTAGGAGGGAGCGGCCGCGGCGGCGTTCGCGGACAGGAGGCAGAGGGCGAGGAGCGGATAGCGCATCGAGCGGATCTCCCGGACGGTGGCAGGCTCTTACACCGTCGCCGACCGCACCGCAGGAGCTTGCGTGGTCGCGCGACGGTCGTTCCGCCCTCGGATAGCGGGGTGGCCGCGGGTCGGCATCGCGGTTAACCTTAGGGCAAGTCCGGGCGGCGAGGGCCCGTCGCGGTGGATCGCGCCCGCCCCGGGTGCCCGGGCCCGCGCCGCCGGCCGTCACGACAGGAGAGGACACCGTGATCGACGGAGCGACCCTGATCGCCTGGGGCTTCAAGCCCGGCCGCTGGTTCAAGCAGGGGCTGGAGACGGCCAACGCCATGCGTGCCGCCGGCGGGAGCGACGATGCGATCTTCGCCCAGCTGCAGACTCTGGTGCCGCCCGAGACGCTGATGCGCACGAACGGCCTGCCCTACCGCCTGTTTCTCGATGCCGAGACCCCGGCCGAGCGGGCGAATGCCGCGTCCGTGGCGGCCCATATGGATGCCCTGATGCGCGTGCCGACGATCAAGGCCGGTGCCGTGATGCCGGATGCCTGTCCGTCGGGGACGCAGCCGGGCACCATCCCGGTGGGCGGCGTGGTGGCGTGCGAGGACGCCATTCATCCCGGCTTCCACTCGGCGGATATCTGCTGCTCGGTCGCCGTCACGGTGTTCAAGCGCGACGACGACCCCGCGAAGGTGCTCGACGCCGTGCAGCGGGTGACGCATTTCGGGCCCGGGGGACGGGACAAGCCGATCCGGCCGGTCTTCGAGGGCGAGGCGGCGTTTTCCGACAACCCGTTCCTGAAGGGCCTCGAGAACATGGCGCTCGGGCATTTCGGCAGCCAGGGCGACGGCAACCACTTCGCCTTCGTCGGCCGGCTCAAGTCGAGCGGCCGGATCGCGCTCGTGACCCATCACGGCTCGCGCGGCCTCGGCGCGCAGCTCTACAAGCGCGGCATGGCGGCGGCCCGGCGCCATACCGGGATCGTCGCCCCGCGCGTGCCGGCGCACAACGCCTGGATCAAGGCCGACAGCCCGGACGGCGAGGCCTACTGGCAGGCGCTCCAGATCGCGAGGAACTGGACCAAGGCCAACCACGGCATCATCCACGCGATGGTGCGCCAGGAGATCGGCAACCAGGTCCTGGACGCGTTCTGGAACGAGCACAACTTCGTGTTCCGGCGCGACGACGGGCTGTTCTACCACGGCAAGGGCGCGACGCCGTCTTGGTCGGGCTACGCTGCGGACGACGACGGCCGCACCCTGATCCCGCTCAACATGAGCGAACCGATCCTGATCGCACGGCATCGCGACCACGGGGGGTCGCTCGGCTTTGCCCCGCACGGGGCCGGCCGCAACGCCTCGCGCACCCAGCACCTGCGGGAGAACGGCGAGGCGCTGGCCGCCGAGCTGGCGGCCCTGCAGGCTCGCGGCCTCGACATCCGGTCCTATTGCGGCGTCCCCGACCACTCGGAGCTGCCGAGCGCCTACAAGAACGCCGCCTCGGTACGGGCCCAGATCGCCAAGTACGACCTCGCCGAGATCGTCGACGAAATCGAGCCCTGCGGCTCGATCATGGCCGGCGACTGGGAGCACGACGCTCCCTGGCGCAAGGCGCGCTGAACCGGCGGAATCCGGAGCGCCGGAGCGCGCTTGCGTTTCCGGCGTCGTCCCGCCATATAGGCCTCGGGAGGTTGGCGAGGGACGTTTCACTCGCCAACCGGGTCAGGTCCGGAAGGAAGCAGCCCTAACGAGACCGAGCGGGTTTTCGTCCAGCCTCCCACCCCTCCCCTTTCAGGAGCGCGTGCGCCCCCTCTCCGGGGGCCGCCCTCACGACCCTGCGAGCGCATGGACGAGACCTCCGGCACGCCCTCGATCGACGAGCCGGGTCTCCCCGGGTTCGGCGCCGCGCCGAAGCAGAGCGCCGGCCAGCCGCCGGCCCCCGCCTACCGGGTCCTGGCGCGCAAGTACCGCCCCAAGGATTTCGACGACCTGATCGGCCAGGGCGCCATGGTGCGCACCCTGGCGAACGCCTTCGAGGCCGGCCGCATCCCGCAGGCCTGGATGCTCACCGGCGTGCGCGGGGTCGGCAAGACCACCACCGCCCGCATCCTCGCCCGCGGCCTCAACTACGCGCTCCCCGACGACCCGAATGCCGGGCCGACGATCCGGTTGCCGACGCTCGGCCTGCACTGCGCCGCCATCATGGAATCCCGGCACATCGACGTGCTGGAGATGGACGCCGCCTCGCATACCGGCATCGACGACGTCCGCCAGATCATCGACGGCATCCGGTATTCCCCGGTCTCGGCGCGCTACAAGGTCTACATCGTCGACGAGGTCCACATGCTGTCCGAGAAGGCGTTCAACGCCTTCCTGAAGACGCTGGAGGAACCGCCGCCGCACGCGAAGTTCGTCTTCGCCACCACCGAGATCCGCAAGGTTCCGGTCACCATCCTGTCGCGATGCCAGCGCTTCGACCTGCGCCGGGTCGAGGCCGGGGCCCTGATCGCGCACCTGCAAAAAATCTGCGACGCGGAAGGCGTCTCGGCCGAGGCCGAGGCGCTCGCCGCCATCGCCCGGGCCGCCGAGGGCTCGGTGCGCGATTCGCTGTCGCTCCTCGACCAGGCGATCGCCCACGGCGCCGGCCACGTCACCGCCGAGACGGTGCGCGACATGCTCGGGCTCGCCGACCGCGCCCGGGTCGTCGACCTGTTCGAGGCGGCGATGCGCGGCGACGTGCCGGCGACCTTCTCGGAGCTGCGCTCCCAGCACGAATCCGGCGCCGACCCGGCGGTGGTGCTCGCCGACCTCGCCGAGTTCACCCACCTCGTCACCCGGCTGAAGCTCGCGCCCGACTCCGCGCGCTCCGACACCTCGCTCAGCGAGGTCGAGCGGGTGCGCGGCGGCGACTTCGCCGACCGGCTCTCGGTGCGGGCGCTGTCGCGCGCCTGGCAGATCCTGCTCAAGGCGATCCCCGAGGTGCAGGCCGCGGCCCGGCCGCTCGCGGCGGCCGAGATGGCGCTGGTGCGCCTGATCTACGCCGCCGACCTGCCGACCCCCGACGAGGCCCTGCGCCAGATCCGCGACGGCGGCAGCCTCGCCCTGCCGGCCCGGGCGCCGGGCGCGGCCCCGTCCGGCGCCTCCGCGACGGCGGGCGCCCCCGTCCGGGCGGCGGCGCCCGCGATGCAGGCGGCTCCCGCACCGGTCACCGCCCTGCGGGCCACGGGTTCGGCCGCGCCGGCCCTGCGCGCCCTGCCGGAGGCGCGCGCCGAGATGCCGCCCGCGCCCGCCCCGGCCCCGGCGATGCCGCGCCCGACCCTGGTGCCGTCGGCGCCGGAGCCCCGGCCTGTCCCGCAGGCGGCGCCGAAGGCGGAGACCGGCCCGCGCCTGCGCCGGTTCGAGGACGTGGTGGCGCTCGCCGACGAGCGCCGCGACATCGGCCTCAAGATGGCGCTGGAGCGCGAGGCGCATCTGGTCCGGTTCGAGGACGGCCGGATCGAGCTGCGCCTCGCCGAGGGCGGACGGGCGACGCTGGCGACCGACCTCGCCAACGCGCTCCATGCCTGGACCGGCCGGCGCTGGGTGGTGGCCCTGTCGCAGGAGACCGGCGAGGCGACGCTCGACGCCCGGGCCAAGGCCGCGGTCGCGAGCCGCCACCAGGGCGCGGCGAGCCACCCGCTGGTCCAGGCGGTGCTCAAGAGCTTCCCGGGCGCCCAGATCGTCGACGTGCGCGACAAGGCCGCCGACCCGGCGGAGCCCGACGACATCCCGCCGCCGGATTCCGACGACCCGGACCTGTAGCCGGCGGGCCCTCGGCGCCCCACATCCCGTTCGACGTACTTCTCTCTCACACCGCGAGGACGCCGCCATGGACATCATGGGACTGATGAAGCAGGCCCAGGCCATGCAGCAGAAGATGGCCGACCTTCAGTCCGAGCTCGACGGCGTCCAGGTCACGGGCGCGTCGGGCGGCGGCTCCGTCTCGGTGACGATGACCGCGAAGGGCGACGTGAAGGGCCTCACCCTCGATCCCGCGCTGCTGGTGCCGGACGAGAAGGAAATCCTCGAGGACCTGATCGTCGCCGCCCTCAACGACGCCAAGGCCAAGGCCGAGCGGGCGGCCCAGGAGCGGATGCAGGATCTGACCAAGGGCCTGCCGCTGCCGCCCGGCATGAAGCTGCCGTTCTAGGGTCTTTCCCCCTCCCCCCTGTGGGGAGGGGTAGGGGTGGGGGTGGTGCCGCGTAGAGCGCGAGCTTCATCCGGCACCACCCCCACCTCCGGCTCCTCCCCACAAGGGGGAGGAGAGACGAACCACGAAAGTCCCACACCCCATGCCCCAGGCCGTCGCGGGTCCGGAGATCGAGCGGCTGATCCAGCTCCTGGCCCGCATGCCCGGCCTCGGGCCGCGCTCGGCCCGGCGGGCCGCCCTCCAGCTCATCAAGAAGCGCGAGACGCTGCTGGCGCCGCTCGCCGACGCCATGAAGGTCGCCTCCGACCGGATCGTCGTCTGCCACGAATGCGGCAACGTCGACACGCAGGATCCCTGTACGATCTGCCGCGACCAGAGCCGCGACCCCTCGATGCTGGTGGTGGTCGAGGACGTGTCGGACCTCTGGGCCCTGGAGCGCTCGGGCGCCGTGACGGCGCGCTACCACGTGCTCGGCGGCGTGCTCTCGGCGCTGGACGGGGTGCGGCCCGAGAACCTGAATCTCGGCCGCCTGGTCGAGCGGGTGAGCGCGCCGGAGATGCGCGAGGTGATCCTGGCGCTCAACGCCACCGTCGACGGCCAGACCACCGCCCATTACGTCACCGAGCTCCTGACCCACCTGCCGATCAAGGTGACGCGGCTCGCCCACGGCGTGCCGGTCGGCGGCGAGCTCGACTACCTCGACGAGGGCACGCTCTCGGCGGCGATCCGGCAGCGCACGGCGTTCTGACCGCGCCGCCACATCGGGTTTGACCCCGGAGAGACGAATCCTTATCTCCCGGACACTTCACGGGCGCCGCTGCGGCGCCCGGCCCCCCGACTTTGCTGGCGCCCGAATGAGCATCCGTCCCCTCGTCATCCTGCCGGACGCGCGCCTGCGCGAGATCTCGGCGCCGGTCGGCACGATCACCGGCGACGTGCGGAAGCTCGCCGAGGACATGCTGGAGACGATGTACGACGCCCCCGGCGTCGGGCTGGCCGGCATCCAGATCGGCGAGGCGGTGCGCATCGTCACCATCGACACCTCGAAGGAGAAGGAGGACCGCAAGCCGCTCGTCCTCCTCGATCCCGAGATCGTCTGGTCATCGGAAGAGACCCGCCCCTACGAGGAGGGCTGCCTGTCGATCCCCGATTACTATGCCGAGGTGATCCGGCCCGACCGGGTGCGGGTCCGCTTCCGCACCCTCGACGGCGAGACCGTGGAGCAGGAGGCCGACGGGCTGCTGGCCACCTGCCTCCAGCACGAGATCGACCACCTCAACGGCGTGCTGTTCATCGACCACCTGTCGAAGCTCAAGCGCGACCGGGTGATGAAGAAGTTCGCCAAGGCGGCCAAGCGCGAAGCCGCCTGACATGCCGCTCAAGGTCGTGTTCATGGGCACCCCGGACTTCGCGGTGCCGACGCTGGCCGAGATCGTCGGCGGCGGCCACGAGGTCGCGGCGGTCTATACCCGCGCGCCGGCCCCTGCCGGCCGCGGCATGGCCCTGCGGCCCTCGCCGGTCCAGGCGCTCGCCGAGAAGTTCGGGCTCCCCGTGCTGACGCCGACGACCTTGCGCACCGAGGAGGCGGCGGAAACGTTTCGCGCCCACGGGGCCGACGTCGCCGTGGTGGTGGCCTACGGCATGATCCTGCCGCCCGCGATCCTCGATGCGCCGGCCCTGGGCTGCCTCAACCTCCACGCCTCCCTGCTGCCGCGCTGGCGCGGCGCCGCGCCGATCCAGCGCGCCGTGATGGCGGGCGACGAGGAGACCGGCGTCGCCGTGATGAAGATGGAGCCGGGCCTCGATACCGGCCCGGTCGGGATGCTGGAGCGGGTGGGCATCACCCCCGACATGACCGCCGGCGATCTGCACGACAGGCTGATGCCGCTCGGCGCCGACCTGATGGCGCGGGCGCTCGGTGCGCTCGAGCGCGGCAACCTGCAGTTCCGGGCCCAGAACCCGGATGGCATCGCCTACGCCCACAAGATCACCAACGAGGAAGCACGGCTCGACCTCTCGCAGCCGGCCAAGGACCTCTACGACCGGATCCGCGGCCTGTCGCCGTTCCCGGGCGCCTACCTGATGGCCGATCTCGGCCGCGGGCCGGAGCGGGTGAAGGTACTGCGGGCGCGCCGGGCGGACGGCTCGGGCGAACCCGGCACGCTGCTCGACGCCGCCGGCACGGTCGCGTGCGGCGAGGGCTGTTTACGCCTCGTCACCGTCCAGCCCGCCGGCAAGGGCGCCATGCCGTTCGAGGATTTCTCCCGCGGCCGGCAGCTCGCCCCGGGCGCCCGCCTCGCCTGATGCCCCGCTACAAGCTCGTCGTCGAGTATGACGGCACCGCCTTCGCCGGCTGGCAGCGCCAGGCCGCCGACCGCTCGGTGCAGCAGGCGCTGGAGGAGGCCATCGCCCGCTTCGTCGGCGGACCGGTGCGGGTGCATTGCGCCGGGCGCACCGATGCCGGCGTGCACGCCACCCATCAGGTCGTCCATCTCGACCTCGACAAGCCGTGGCGCACCGACACCGTGCGCGACGCCGCCAACGCCCACCTGCGCCCCGAGCCGGTGGCGGTGATCGCGGCCGCCGAGGTGGGCCCGGACTTCGACGCCCGCCACTCGGCGATCAAGCGCCACTATCGCTACCGCATCCTCAACCGCCGCTCACCCCCGGCGCTCACCCGCGGCTTCGTCTGGCACGTGCCCTGGGCGCTGGATGCCGGCCTGATGCACGAGGCGGCGCAGCTGATGCTCGGCCGGCACGATTTCTCCGCCTTCCGGGCGGCGGAGTGCCAGGCCAACAGCCCGGTGCGCACCCTCGATCGGCTCGACGTGGCGCGGGAGGGCGAGGAGATCGTCGTCGTCACGGCGGCACGCTCGTTCCTGCACCACCAGGTCCGCGGCATGGTCGGCACCCTGATGCTCGCCGGCGGCGGGCGGCTGACGCCGCAGGGCGTGCGCGACGTCCTCGATTCCCGCGACCGCACCCGTTGCGGGCCGCTGGCGCCCTCGGGCGGGCTGACGTTGATCGGGGTGGATTATCCGGCGGACCTCGTCTGACCCAGCGTCATCGCGCCGCGTGTCCGGGTCCGACGTTTCTGACATCGTCGGTGATACGAGAGCCGGGCACCCGACCATGACCGCGGTTGCCTTCGGTACCTATGCCCTGGTCCGCCGTCTCAAGGCGTCCGGCCTGTCGGAAGATCAGGCCGAAGCGATCACGGGCGTGCTCAGGGACGGGTGCGAAACGGATTTGGCTTTGCTCACGACCAAGGCCGACCTGCGGGAGACCGCGGCTGCGCTGCGGACCGACATGCGGGAAGACATCTCTGCGGTGAAGGCGGACCTGCGGGAGACCGAAGCTCGCCTGGACGCCAAAATCGCAGGTCTTTCCCACTAGAGCATTTTCCGACGAAGTGGACACCGGTTCGTCGCAGAAAATGCGCCAAAACAAAGACATAGAGAGCTTCGCGATTGCAACTCGATCGTGAAGTGCTCTAGGTGGACCTCGGCTCGGCCAATGTCCGAGCCGAGATGAAACTCCTGGAACAGCAGATGACGGTGAAGCTCGGCACATCGGTCGCAGCCGGCATCGGTATCATGATCGCCGCCTTCCGCTACTTGCCGCCCGCCGGCCATTGAACGCTGCCGTCACGGCCTGGACTCCGCTTACACCAAAACGTGCGCCCCTGCGGCAAAGCCAAGGACGAGCCCGAAGCACGCGAGCGTGATCAGAGCCGCGACCGGCCCCGGCAGGCCGAGGATCGCCCGGGTGGCGCGGGCGTGCAGCCACAGCACCACCACCCCGAAGGCGGCGGCGTAGAGCTCCGCGAGGCCCGGCGTGGCGAGGCCGAGGAGCAGCAGGCAGCCCGGCAGGGCCAGCACCGTCAGCCCCGCCGCCAGGCACCAGTTGGTGACGACCACGAAGGGTACGTAGGCCCGGGTCCGGCCGAGACGGCGCAGGACCGCGATCATCGCCACCGGCACCGCGAGGAACCCCGCGACGATCCCGGCGACCGCCGCCAGGGTGACGTGGTCGAGCTGAAAGAGCGCGGTGCCGGTCCCGCGCTCCAGGGCGAGCGCCACCGTGACCGCCGGGGCGGTGAGCCAGACCGCCCCGAAGGAGCGCCAGAAGCCGCGCTCGCTCACGTCGAAATGGCGCAGGGCGTCGGGCCGGCGGCCGATCAGCCCGGCGGTGCCGCGCAGCGAGCGGGCCACCTCGTCAGCACTCAGGAACATCGGCGGCCTCCGGGATCGAGGCCGCCAGATTCAACTTTCGTCTAAGACCGGTCAAGCCTGTCGCTGCGTCGCAGCATCGGCGGGAAATAGGCGTCGAGCACCCGCCCGACGATCGCCGCCAGCCGATCGAGGTCGGCGATCGCCACCCGCTCGTCGACCTGGTGCATCGTCCGCCCGACGAGGCCGAACTCGATCACCGGGCAGGCATCCTTGATGAAGCGCGCATCCGAGGTGCCGCCGGTGGTCGAGAGGGCCGGCCGGCGGCCGGTCTCGGCCTCGATCGCATCCGCCACCTGCTCGACGAAGGCGTCGGGCTGCGTGAGGAAGGCGACGGAGTTGGTCGGGCGGACGTCGAGGCTGTAGCGCACCGCGTTGCCGGCGGCGGCGGCCAGGCGCCGCTCCAGCTCGGCGGCCAGGGTCTCGGGCGTCCAGAGGTCGTTGAAGCGGATGTTGAAGGTCGCCCGCACCTCGGCCGGAATCACGTTGGTTGCCGGATTGCCGACATCCATCGTGGTGAATTCGAGGTTCGAGGCGTCGAAATGCGCCGTTCCCGCATCGAGCGGTTCGGCGAGCAACCCCTGCGCCAAGCGCAGGAGGCCGGGAATCGGGTTCTCGGCCCGGTGCGGATAGGCGACGTGGCCCTGGACCCCGTGCACGGTGAGGTTCGCCGTCAGCGAACCGCGCCGGCCGATCTTGATCATCTCGCCGAGCGCGTCCGGGTTGGTCGGCTCGCCCAGCAGGCAGTGGGCGAAAAGCTCGCCCCGCGCCCGCGCCCAGTCGAGGAGCTTGACGGTGCCGTTCACCGCAGGCCCCTCCTCGTCGCCGGTGATCAGGAACGCGATGGCGCCGCCGAAATCCGGCCCGCGCCGGCCGAGAAAGGCCAGCACCGCCGCCAGCATGCAGGCGATGCCGCCCTTCATGTCGACCGCGCCGCGGCCGAACAGCTCGCCGCCCTCGATGACGCCCTCGAACGGGTCGTGGCGCCAGGCCGAGACGTCGCCCGGCGGCACCACGTCGGTATGGCCGGCAAACAGCAGGCACGGCCCCTCGCCGAGGCGGGCGTAGAGGTTCTCGATGTCGGGCGTGCCCGGCTCCGAGAAGACCGGCCGCTCGACCGTGAAACCGGCCGCGGCCAGGATCTCCGCCAGGTAGGCGAGCGCCCCGCCCTCCTGCGGCGTCACGGAGGGGCAGCGGATCAGCCCCTGGGCCAGGGCGAGGGGAGAATGGGCATCGGTCACGGGGCGCATCCGCAGAAAGGCGAGGAGTGGATCGCCGCGAGCCCTAGCGCCGAACGCCACGCGTGAGAACCGCGCATCCCGGGGGCCTTCCCCGCGCCCCGCCTCTCGCTTAACCAGGGCCCATGACCGCGCTCAGCCCCGACGAGATCGAACGCTACGCCCGCCACATCGTGCTGCGGGAGGTCGGCGGCCCCGGCCAGGTCCGGCTCAAGGCGGCCCGGGTGCTGGTGATCGGCGCCGGCGGCCTCGGCGCGCCGCTGATCCAATACCTCGCCGCCGCCGGCATCGGCACGATCGGGCTCGTTGACGACGACACGGTCTCGCTGTCGAACCTCCAGCGCCAGGTGATCCACGGCACGCCGGATCTCGGCCGGCCGAAGGTCGAGAGCGCGGCGGAGGCCATCGCGCGGCTCAACCCGAACGTCCGGGTCGAGACCCACGCCCTGCGGCTGAACCCCGAGAACGCCGAGGGGCTGATCTCCGCCTACGACCTCGTCGCCGACGGCTCGGACAACTTCGCCACCCGCTACGCCGTCTCGGATGCCTGCTACCGGGCCGGCCGGCCGCTGGTGACCGCGGCGCTCGGCCAGTTCGACGGCTCGCTCACCACGATCCGGGCCCACGAGACCGGAGCCGACGGCCGGCCGAACCCGACCTATCGCTGCCTCTTCCCGAGCCCGCCGCCCGCGGGCTCCGTGCCGACCTGCGCCGAGGCCGGGGTGCTCGGCGCGCTCGCAGGCCTGATGGGATCGCTGATGGCGCTGGAGGTGATCCGCGCCGTCGCGGGCTTCGGCGAGCCGCTGGTCGGGCGCCTGCTGATGGTCGACGCCCGCTCCCTGCGCTTCGAGACCCTGTCCTACGCCTGGGACCCGGGCAACCCGCTGAGCGGGACGGACCGGTAGGTCCGCCCCGCGCCGTCCTCACGCCGCCCGGATCTCGCCCAGGAAGCCGTCGACCTCCTGCTTGACGGTCAGCGACTGGGTCGCCAGCTCGGCGGCGGCCGAGAGCACCTGGGAGGCGGCGCCGCCGGTCTGGTCGGCGAGCGACCGCACGCGGGCGACGCTCGACGAGACGTCCTGGGTGCCGCGTGCCGCCTCGGAGGCGTTGCGGGAGATCTCGGCGGTCGCCGCCGTCTGCTCCACCACCGTCGCCGCGATGGCGCCGCTGATCTCGTTCAACGCCGCGATCGTGCCGCCGATCTGCCGAATGGCGGTGGTCGCCTGATCGGTGGCGGCCTGGATCGCCGCGATCTGGCCGCCGATCTCCTCGGTCGCCCGCGCCGTCTGGCCGGCGAGCTCCTTCACTTCCGCGGCGACCACCGCGAAGCCGCGGCCGGCGTCACCGGCGCGGGCCGCCTCGATGGTGGCGTTGAGCGCCAGGAGGTTGGTCTGCGAGGCGATGGCCGAGATCGTCGTGACGGCGGCCCCGATCTGGGTCGCGGCATTGCCGAGGCTCGCCATGGCGCCGTTGGTGGCCGCGGCCTCGTGGGCGGCGTGGCCGGCGACCTCGCGCGACTGGATCACCTGGCGCTCGATCTCGCGCAGGGATGCGACCATCTCCTCGGCGGCGGCCGCGACGGTCTGGACGTTGGCGGAGGTCTCCTCGGCGGCGGCGCTGGAGGCGACCGCCTGGGCGTTGGTGCCGTCGGCGACCTGGTTCATCGAGCGGGCGGTGGCGTCGAGCTCGGTGGCGGCCGAGGTCACGATCCCGAGCGAGCCGGCGACCCGCTGCTGGAACGCGGCGACGAGGGCGTCGACCCGGTCGGCGCGGCGCTGGCGGGCGGAGGCCTGCGCCGCCTGGTCGGCCTCGAGCTCGATCCGCGCGATCGCGTTCTGGCGGAATACCTCGACGGCGCGGGCCATCTCGCCCATCTCGTCGGTCGCGTCCTGGGACGGGACCGCGACGGCGGTCTCCCCGGCGGCCAGGCGGCTCATCGCGCGGGTCATGCCGGAGATCGGGCGGGTGATGCCGCGGGCGATCAGGATCGCGAGCGCGAGGCTGATTGCCAGGATCACGCCGAGGAGCCCGGCCTGCACCCGCTTGGCGGAGTCCATCGTCTCGCTGCTGCGGGCCGCGACCTCCTGGAGCGCGGCATCGAGCTTGCCGCGCACGACGCCGCCGGCGGCGGCGATCGCCTCGGCCTGGGGCTTCAGGGTCCGCTCGTAGAGGGCCTCGCTCTCCAGGATCGCCGCGGCCGCCGCGGTGATGTGGCGGTTGAGGCGATGGAGCGTTTCCTCCACGGCCCCGAGGTCGCGCCGCTGCGCCGGGCTGAGGTCGAGGGTCTTCAGCTTCGCGATCGTCGCCTCGGCGCTGGTGAACTGCGCGGCCGAGAGCGTGCGGGTCTTCGGATCGGTGGTGGCGAGGAAGCGCCAGTTCATCACGCGGAACAGCAGCAGGGTCCGCTCGATCTCCACCGCCTGGACGAGGACCGCATCGTCGCCGCCCGCGCGCAGCTGGGCGACGAGGGCGCCCGAGGCCTTGGTCAGGTCGTCGCCGGAGGTGTAGACGCCGGCCTTGTTCTCGCGGATTTGCACGCCGAGGGCGGCGAACCGCGGCATCTCGGCGATGAGGCGGCTCGCCTGGTCGCGCAGGCCGGCATAGAGGACGCGCCGATCCTCCGAGAGCGCCCGCTGCATCAGCCCCTCGGCGAGCTGCGCGACGTCCGACAGGCTCGCCTGCATCCCGGCCGCCATCTCGTCGGTCTGGGTCGTGCGGTACTTCAGGCTCTGGGCCGCGAAGCGGTCGGTCAGGCCGTTCAGCGTGTAGAGTTCGCGCGCCGCCTGCTCGAGCTGCGCCTTCTGCGTGAACAGGTCGTCGAGGCTGTCGGTCTGCCGGTACGAGAAACCGCCCATCACCGCGACCAGCACCGCCAGGAGCGCGAAACCGCCGTACAGTCGCGCACGCAGGGGAATTCTCATCGGATCGTCCGTCCCATCGACCACTACAATCGAATGGACGTTACGGCACATTCCGGAACGTTTCGTAAATGTGTCGCAAGCTGCAACAAATGAACAGCGACATTTCAAACCACGACTAAATCATCGCGCAAGACTGCCGCGACATCAATTCGCCCGACGAGGCGGCCGGCACGGCGCGCGAGACCGAGCATCTGCGGGATGAGAACGGATATCCGCCAGTCACGCCCCTGCCTGATATCAGGGCAGAATGCATAAAATATGATCCGCCGCCGGAGCAAGTCGTTCCCGCAGCGGTTGTCATGACATGGCAAGACCGGTTGGCCCGCGTCGCGCGGCGCCGGCGGGGTACCGCCGGGGCGCGACGGCTATCTGGACCCGCCAGCAGTCAGCGCCCCGGCGGCAGCGGCGGCAGGGCCGCGAATCCCTGCTCGACCTTGTCGAGGCAGCACTTCTTGAACTTCTTGCCGCTGCCGCAGGGACAGGGATCGTTGCGGCCGACGTCGCGGTAGGGATTGCGCTCGGGGATCGGAAAACCGTCCTCGTCGAGGTCGGGCTGGAAGGTCTGTGCGCCCTCGCGGGTGTGGGCGAGCGCCCCGACCGGGTCGTCGAGATGGCCGATCAGCAGGTTGTCGAAGCGCGCGCGACTCTTCGGCCGCAGGCGGGCCTCCTTCAGGGTCTCCTGCACCGTCTCCCAGTCGATGACGTTGCCGGCGTTGCGGCCGTCCTTGCGCGCCGCCTTGAGGCGGGGAACGAGGTCGTCGAAGCCGATCAGCGAGACCGCGTCCTCCCAGCCCTGCCAGACCTCCTCGGCCTCGGGCGGGGCCAGACGCTCGGTATCGAACCGGACCAGGAAGGCCTTGGCCGCCTCACGGTCGATGCGCCCGTCGACGGTGAGCAGCGCCAGCGCGTGGAAAAGCTGCATCCGGGCGATGCCGACCGGCGCCTCGCCGCCGATCGCCGCCAGCAGTCCCTCGGCATCGCCCTCGAACGAGCCGATGACGAGGCACGCGAGGGTATTCGGGTAATCCTCGCCGAGCGCTGCCGCGATCGCGTCGTCGTCGCGGCGCAGGAGGCGCATCAGCGGCTGATGGATGCGGGTGTCGCGGGCCGAGGCCAGGACGTGGATGCCCCAGAACAGCAGGCTGCGCTCGGGCTCGGTCAGCGCCTCGCCCTCGCGGTCGGCGGCCTGGTCGAGGATCGCCAGGACCGGCTCGGCGATCGAGCCAGGCGCCGCCAGCGCCCGCTCCATCGCCTTCTCCGGCAGGTAGGTCGCCGCCGAGAGCTCCCGGACCAGATCGGTGTCCACCATGCCCGCCTCCTCGTTCCTGCCGCCCGGCGGCGCGGGGCGCGCCGCCGGCTTGGTCGGGCTCAGCCCCGCAGCGTCGCGCCGGTCTTGCGCGTCACCTCGGCGACGATCTTCTGGCTCACCGCCTCGATCTCCGCGTCGGTGAGGGTGCGGTCGGTCGGCTGGAGCCGCACTGCCACGGCGACGGACTTCTGGTCCTCGCCGATTCCCGCGCCCTCGTAGACGTCGAACACCTCGATGCCCGTCACGAGATTGCGCTCGGCGGCTTGCGCCGCCTTGAGGATGTCGCCCGCCGCCACGCTCCGGGAGACCACGAAGGCGAAGTCGCGGGTCAGCGGCTGGAAGTCCGGCAGGGTGGCGGCCGGCTTCATCTTGGTCGGCCGGTGCTTCGGCAACGGCAGGGCGTCCAGCGTGATTTCGCAGACCACCACCGGGCCCTTGATGTCGAGGGCCTTGAGCACCCGCGGGTGCAGCTCACCGAAGAACCCGACCTGGTTGCGCGGCCCGAACTGGAGCGTGCCGGAGCGGCCGGGATGCAGCCAGTCCGGCCCGCCGGCCACGACCTGGAGGCCGCCAGTCGGCACGCCGAGGGAGGTGAGCAGCGCCAGCGCGTCGGCCTTGGCCTCGAAGGCGTCGACGGGCTTTGCCGCGCCGTCCCAGTGCCGGCCGGCACCGCCGTGACGGGCGGAGCCGCGGCGGAGCGCGGTCGCCTTGGTGGTCTGGCCCTCCGGCTGGTCGGAGGCGAAGCACTGCCCGACCTCGAACAGGGCGACGTCGCCATAGCCGCGGTCGGCGTTGCGCTGCGCGGCGCGGGCGAGGCCCGGCACCAGGCTCGGGCGCATGTCCGAGAGGTCGGCGGCGATGGGATTGGCCAGCGCCAGTTCCGGCTTGCCGCCGCCGAACAGCGTCGCGTCGTCATGCGCGATGAACGACCAGGTCACCGCCTCGACGAGGCCGCGGGCGGCGAATTCGCGCTTGGCCTGCCGGGTGCGCTTCTGCATCACCGTCAGCACCGGGCGGATCACCGTCGCGTCGATCCGCGGCAACGGTTTGGGCTCGATCCGGTCGAGGCCGGCGATGCGCACGATCTCCTCGACGAGATCGGCCTTGCCCTCGACGTCGGGGCGCCAGGACGGCGAGAGCACCTTGGCGCGATCCCCCGAGCCGGCGACGTGGAAGCCGAGCGACTCCAGCGTCACCTTCATCTCGGGCCGCGGCAGGTCGAGGCCGGACAGCCGGCGCACCTCGGTCCACGGGAAGTCGATGATGCGGTCGGTGTCCGGCACCTCGCCCGAGACGGTGGCCTGGCTCGGGGTACCGCCGCAGAGGTCGAGCACGAGCTTCGTCGCCAGATCGAGCCCCGGCAGGGCGAAGGCCGGATCGACCCCGCGCTCGAACCGGTAGCGCGCATCGGTGACGATGCCGAGGCGGCGACCGGTGCGGGCGATGGTGAGCGGGTCCCACAGGGCCGACTCGATCAGCACGTCGGTCGTGCCCTCGTCGCAGCCGGAATGCTCACCCCCCATGATGCCGGCGATCGACTCGACGCCGGCCTCGTCGGCGATGACGATCGCGTTGTCGTCGAGCCGATAGGTCCGCCCGTCGAGGGCCACGATCTCTTCGCCGTCGCGGGCGCGCCGCACGGTGAGGGCGCCCTTCACCTTGGCGGCGTCGAAGACGTGCAGCGGCCGGCCGCGGTCGAAGGTGACGTAGTTGGTGATGTCGACGAGCGCATTGATCGGCCGCAGGCCGATCGCGGTCAGGCGCCGGCGCATCCATTCGGGCGACGGACCGTTCTTGACGCCGCGGACCAGCCGGAGGCCGAAGAGCGGGCAGAGATGCGCGTCCTCCGGCGCGAAGTCGCGGGTGACGGCGACCGGGCAGGCCCCCTCCCCCTTGACCGGCGCCAGCTGCCCGCGCTTGAGCGTGCCGATGCCGGCCGCCGCGAGGTCGCGGGCGATGCCGTGGATGCCGGTGCAGTCGGGGCGGTTCGGCGTCAGGTTGATCTCGATCACCGGGTCGTCGAGCCCGGCGAAGGCCGCGTAGGCCTGGCCGACGGCGGCGTCGGCCGGGAGGTCCAGGATGCCGTCGTGGTCGTCCGACAGGCCGAGCTCGGCGCCCGAGCACAGCATGCCGCGGCTCTCGACGCCGCGGATCACGCCCACCGACAGGGTGATGTTCTTGCCCGGCACGTAGGTGCCGGGGGGCGCGAACACGGTCTTCATGCCGGCCCGCGCGTTCGGCGCGCCGCAGACCACCTGCACGGGCGCGCCCTCGCCGGTGTCGACGGTGCAGACCCGCAGCCGGTCGGCGTTCGGGTGCTGCTCGGCGGTGAGCACGGCGGCGATGCGGTAGGCGGCGAGCGCCTCCGCCTTGTCCTCGACGCGCTCGACCTCCAGCCCGATGCGGGTCAGCGTCTCGACGATCACGTCGAGGGAAGCGTCGGTGTCGAGGTGGTCCTTGAGCCAGGAGAGGGTGAATTTCATGGGGCTAAACCTCTCGGCTCAGGCGAGCCGGGTCTTCGTGATGCGGAGGGCGGTCGGGCACGAAGACGGGCATCACCGGGAGCGACCCGGCCCGCCCGTCACCGGAGGCGAAGCGGATGCGCTCAGCCGGTCAGGCCGCCGACCAGGCTCGGGATGTCGAGGGGACGGAAGCCGTAATGCTCGAGCCAGCGGACATCCGCCTCGAAGAACGGGCGCAGGTCCGGCATGCCGTATTTGAGCATCGCGATCCGGTCGATGCCCATGCCCCAGGCAAAGCCCTGGACCGAGTCCGGGTCGAGGCCGCAATTGCGCAGCACGTTCGGGTGGACCATGCCGCAGCCGAGGATCTCGAGCCAGTCGTCGCCCTCGCCGAAGCGGATCTCGCCGCCCTTGCGCGAGCACTGGATGTCGACCTCGGCCGACGGCTCGGTGAAGGGGAAGAACGACGGCCGGAAGCGCATCTTGACGCTGTCGACCTCGAAGAACGCCTTGCAGAACTCTTCCAGGACCCACTTCAGGTGGGCGATATTCGCCTGCTTGTCGATCACCAGGCCCTCGACCTGGTGGAACATCGGGGTATGGGTCTGGTCGGAATCGTGCCGGTAGGTGCGGCCCGGGCAGATCACCCGGATCGGCGGCTGCACGGAGCGCATGGTGCGAACCTGCACCGGCGAGGTGTGGGTGCGCAGGAGCTTGCGCTTCCCGTCCCGGTCGGGCCGCAGGAAGAAGGTGTCGTGCATCTCCCGGGCCGGATGGCCCTCGGGGAAGTTGAGCGCCGTGAAGTTGAGGTCGTCGGTCTCGACGTCGGGCCCTTCCGCGATCGAGAAGCCCATGTCGCCGAAGATCGCCGTGATCTCGTCCATCACCTGGGTGATCGGGTGGATGCGCCCGCGCGTCTCCGGCCCCTCGCGCACCGGCAGCGTCACGTCGATCCGCTCGGCGGCGAGACGCGCGGTCAGCGCGGCCTCCGCCAGCGTCTCGCGCCGCGACTGGATCGCGCCCTGGACCTTGTCGCGCAGGCCGTTGATCAGCGGGCCCTGTTCCTTGCGCGCCTCGGGCGACATGGCGCCCAGAGTCTTCAGCAGCTCGGAGACGGCGCCCTTCTTGCCGAGGGCGGCGACGCGCACGCCCTCGAGCGCGGCCTCGTCGGCGGCATGGGCGACCTGGGCGAGGAGATCGGTTTCGAGGCTGGTGAGATCGGTCATGGTCTGCTCAATCGGGCTCGCGGATGCCCTGCAACGCGCCGCCCCGCCCCGTCAACCCGGGGCGCCGGAAACGACCCGCGCAACGCAAAACGGCCCGCGCGGGCGGGCCGTGATGGTGGTCTCTTCGAAGGGCCCGCGCGAGGGTGCCGGCCCGGGAGGCGACCGCGTTAGGCCGCCTTGACGAGCTCGGCCGGCAGGGCCGACTTGGCCTTCTCGACCACGGCGACGAAGGCCGCCGGCTCGTGGATGGCGAGCTCGGAGAGCGCCTTGCGGTCGACCTGCACGCCGGCCTTGGCCAGGCCGTCGATGAAGCGCGAGTAGGTCAGGCCGTGCGGACGGACCGCGGCGTTGATGCGCTGGATCCACAGGGCGCGGAAGTTGCGCTTCTTGTTCTTACGATCGCGGTAGGCATACTGCATGCCCTTCTCGACCGCCTGCTTGGCGATCCGGATCGTATTCTTGCGCCGGCCGTAATAGCCCTTGGCGGCCTTGAAAACCTTCTTGTGCTTGGCGTGGCTGGTCACGCCGCGCTTGACGCGGGCCATGGTGATCTCCTGGGATGTCTACGAAACAGATGCGGGACGAAGCGTCTTCTTTGTCGAAGCCGGTTCTCAGCGGGCGTTCGGCAGGAAGTACTTCTTCACGTTGGCGGCGTCGCCCTCGAACAGGGTGGTCGTGCCGCGCAGGTTGCGGATCTGCTTCGTGGTCCGCTTGATCATGCCGTGGCGCTTGCCGGCCTGGGCGTACATGACCTTGCCGGTCCCGGTGATCTTGAAGCGCTTCTTGGCGCCCGACTTGGTCTTCAGCTTGGGCATTTTGCTCTCCTGACGCGAACTCCACCTCCCGAGTCCCGCCACGGGGCGGATCCCGACGATCGTCGATCGATCGATGGTGGAGCGACACGAACCGCCACGGCAGCCCTCACGGCCGGGCGGTTCAGCGAGGCGCGTGCCATAGCAGGGACCGCGGCGTCACGCAATCGTCGCGGCGGCGACGACCGTCTCCTGTGTGTGGCGGGAACAGAGCCCGGCTCGCCCTGGCGTTGTGCGCCGCACCGGAACAATAAGCTCCGGTGCGCGGTTTCGTTCATGTGCCGCTCAGGCCCCATCCTGCTTGATCCCCGCCAACGTTGATCCGCCCGTTTGGCGTCTCAGGAGATTTCCTCGTGCGCATTGCCCAGGTAGCCCCCCTCGCGGAGGCCGTTCCGCCGAAGTTCTACGGCGGCACCGAGCGTGTCGTGTCGTGGCTCACCGAGGAGCTGGTCCGCCAGGGCCACGACGTCACGCTGTTCGCGAGCGGCGACTCGGAGACGAGCGCCAAGCTGGTCGCCTGCTGCCCGGAGGGCCTGCGGCTCGCCGGCATCCGCGACCACGTCGCCAGCCACCTCGCCATGCTCTACCACCTGCGCCGGCGGGCGGACGAGTTCGACGTCATCCACTTCCACATCGACCTCCTGCAGTACCCGCTGTTCGAGGAGTTCAACCACAAGTGCGTCACCACCCTGCACGGGCGGCTCGACGTGCCGGACTTCATGCCGGTCTACCGGACCTTCACGGGCATGCCGCTCGTGTCGATCTCCGACCACCAGCGCGGGCCGATGCCCGGGAACGCCAACTGGCTCCAGACCATCCATCACGGCCTGCCGGCGGAGAATTGCCGCTTCTCGCCCAACCCGAAGGACGGCGGCTACCTCGCCTTCCTCGGCCGCATCTCGCCCGAGAAGCGCCCCGACCGCGCGATCGAGATCGCCAAGGCCTCCGGCGTGAAGCTGAAGATCGCCGCCAAGGTCGACAAGGCCGACCAGGAATACTGGGACGAGGTCATCGAGCCGATGACCCATCACCCGCTGATCGAGTATATCGGCGAGATCAACGAGGACCAGAAGCACGAATTCCTCGGCAACGCCCTGGCGCTCGCCTTCCCGATCGACTGGCCGGAGCCCTTCGGCCTGGTGATGATCGAGGCGATGTCGGCCGGCACCCCGGTGATCGCGTGGCGTAACGGCTCCGTGCCGGAGGTCATCAAGGACGGCGTCTCGGGCGTCGTGGTCGAGTCGATGGACGAGGCCATCGCGGCGGTCGAGACCTGCAAGGCGATGAGCCGCGAGGGCGTGCGCCGCTACTTCGAGACCCGCTTCACCGCGAGCGTCATGGCCCGCTCCTACGTCGCCGCCTACGAGTCGCTGCTCGCCGGCGACCTCGACGCGATCAAGATCCCGGGCCTGACGATCGGTGCCCCGGCCGCCCTCAACGGGGCGACCAACGGCGTCTCCCACCCGGTGCTGCGCGCGGTCTGATCCGCCCGGCGACGTTCTGACGACGACGAGGCCCGGTCCCCGCGAGGGGGCCGGGCCTTTGCCTTGCGCGATGCATCGCCGGCCGGTGCGGCCGGAGCGTTTGCCGCACGGCTGTCCGGGACGGGAGCGTGCTGCCCGAAATCCGTGCCGAACCCGCGCCGCATCCCCCTGGCGCCCGCCGCACGATGGCCCACATTCGCTCTAGCGTGGGGTCCGACCCGCGAATCGCCGCGGGTCCCGCCTCCCGCTGCCGTCCGGGCGCTCCGCCCGGAGCCCCGAGACCTCGCCCCGATCCCCGCGACGCCCCGCCCCGCGTCGCGCAGCGAAGACCCCAGGAGTGAAGCTGTGCCGATGGTCGCGACCGCCCCCGACGACGAGACGCTGCCGCAATACCATATCGAGGCCCAGACCTCGCTGGTGGAGCGCCAGCTGCGTTCGCTCAAGCACGGCGACGCCTTCGCGGTGCTCGACAGCTACGGCGACATCGGCGTCTTCCCGGGGCCCGAGGGGCTGTACTTCCAGGACACGCGCTTCCTGTCGCGGCTGGAGCTGACCGTCGAGGGCCAGCGGCCGATGCTGCTCGGCTCCGTGGTGCAGGACGACAACGGCGCCCTCTCGGTCGACCTGACGACGCCGGACATCCGGCTCGACGCCAACGACGAGACCAGCATCCCGCGCGAGATCATCGCGCTGGAGCGGACCAAGTTTCTCTTCCGCGGCACCTGCTACGACCGCATCGGCCTGCGCAACTACGACACCAAGCCCCGCCACCTGCGCGTGTCCCTGAGCTTCGACGCCGACTTTCGCGACCTGTTCGAGGTCCGCGGCAGCGACCGGGCGCATCGCGGCAAGCGCAGCGTCGAGGTGACGGCCGCCGACGAGGTGACGTTCACCTATGACGGGCTCGACGCGCGGCGGCGCACCACGCGCCTGCGCTTCGGCCCCAAGCCGGCGCGGCTCGAGGCGAACAAGGCCGAGTTCGAGGTCAAGCTCGCCCCCGGCGGGCGGGCCTCGATCTTCGTGCGGGCGATCTGCGACACGGTCGATCTCGGCCGCGAGGGCGAGGCGGTGATCGGCAGCGCGCTCCCGTTCACCCACGCGGCCTACCCGAACCCGCGCCGCGAGGAGGGCCACCCGAAGGGCGAGGGCATGACCTTCGCGCTCGCCTACCGCGACGCGCGGCGCGACCTGCGCAAGGCCACCGCCAACATCACCACGATCGAGAGCTCGAACGACCAGTTCAACGAGGCCGCCTGCCGGGCGACGGCCGACCTCTACATGCTCTTGAGCCGCACGCCGAACGGCATCTACCCCTATGCGGGCATCCCCTGGTACAGCACGGTCTTCGGGCGCGACGGCATCATCACCGCCATGATGACGCTGTGGATCGACCCGGAGATCGCCAAGGGCGTGCTGCGTCACCTCGCGGCGACGCAGGCGACCACCGTCGATCCGGCCGCCGACGCCCAGCCCGGCAAGGTGCTGCACGAGACCCGCAACGGCGAGATGGCGATCCTCGGCGAGGTGCCGTTCAAGCTCTATTACGGCACCATCGACGCGACGCCGCTCTTCGTGATGCTGGCCGGGCAGTACTACGAGCAGACCGGCGACCAAGCGACGATCGAGAAGATCTGGCCGAATATCCTGGCGGCGCTCAACTGGATCGACGAGTACGGCGACCGGGACAAGGACGGCTTCGTCGAATACGCCCGCGAGACCGAGAAGGGCCTGGCCAACCAGGGCTGGAAGGACAGCCACGATTCGATCTTCCACGCCGACGGCCGGATGGCGCAGGGGCCGATCGCGCTGTGCGAGGTCCAGGGCTACGTCTACGCCGCCAAGAAGGGTGCGGCGAAACTCGCGGCGCTGATGGGCGAC
Source organism: Methylobacterium ajmalii (assembly GCF_036448855.1). Lineage (NCBI taxonomy): Bacteria > Pseudomonadati > Pseudomonadota > Alphaproteobacteria > Hyphomicrobiales > Methylobacteriaceae > Methylobacterium > Methylobacterium ajmalii. Next base: position 44,201 of record NZ_JAZFXT010000031.1, on the reverse strand, counting down.
CAGGCGCTCTCCGAGCGGCTGAAGGGCGAGGCCGAGCGGCTGCGCAAGGCCTTCGACGAAAAGTTCTGGCTGCCGGAGATCGGCACCTACGCCATCGCGCTCGACGGCGAGAAGCGCCCCTGCGCGGTGCGCTCCTCGAATGCCGGCCACGCGCTGTTCACCGGCATCGCCTATCCGGAGCGGGCCGAGAGCGTCGCCGCGGTGCTGATGTCGAAGGACGGGTTCAACGGCTGGGGCGTGCGCACCATCGCGGTCGGCGAGGCGCGCTACAACCCAATGTCGTACCACAACGGCTCGATCTGGCCGCACGACAACGCGCTCGTCGCTCTCGGCCTCGCCCGCTACGGCCTGAAGGCGGAGGCGGCGCGGGTGTTCGAGGGTCAGCACGGCGCCTCGCTCTACCAGGAGGGGCGGCGCCTGCCGGAGTTGTTCTGCGGCTTCATCCAGCGCAAGCAGCGCGGGCCGACGAACTATCCCGTCGCCTGCAGCCCGCAGGCCTGGGCGGCGGCCGCGCCCTTCGCGTTCCTGGCGGCCTGCCTCGGGCTGGAGCTGCGCCACGACCGCAACCGAATCCGCTTCCGCGACCCGATCCTGCCGTCCTTCCTCGACGACGTGCTGATCCGCAACCTGAAGCTCGGCGACAGCCACGTCGACCTGCTGCTGCACCGCCACGGCCAGGACGTGACCGTCAACGTGGTGCGCCGGACCGGCGACGCGCAGGTGGTGCTGCTGAAGTAGCCCGCAAAAAAGCGATGGGCCGGGACATGCCCGGCCCTTCGATGCTCCCCGCGCGGGTTCTCCGAAGGAGACGCCCGCGCCCGGAGCGGTCAACCGATCCCGGCCGCGCGAGACGCGCGGCGAGGCGCCGTGCGCTGGTTAGCGCGGCGCCAGGATCATGATCATCTGGCGGCCTTCGAGCTGCGGCTCGCTCTCCACCTTGGCGATCTCCTGCGTCTCGGCCTTCACGCGCTCGAGCAGGCGCAGACCCAGGTCCTGGTGCGCCATCTCGCGACCGCGGAAGCGGAGCGTCACCTTGACCTTGTCGCCTTCCTCGAAGAACCGCTGCACGGCCTTCATCTTGACTTCGTAGTCGTGCTTGTCGATGCCGGGCCGGAGTTTGATCTCCTTGACCTCGACGGTCTTCTGCCGCTTGCGCGCCTCGGCCTGCTTCTTCTGCTCGTTGAAGCGGAAGCGGCCGTAGTCGAGAAGCTTGCAGACCGGAGGCACGGAGTTCGGCGCGATCTCGACGAGGTCGAGGCCTGCTTCCTCGGCGACCTGCAGCGCTTCGAAGAAGCCCATGACGCCGCGGTTCTGCCCGGTATCGTCGATGAGCTGCACCTCGCGGACGCCGCGGATGTCCCGGTTCGCGCGCGGCCCGTCCTTCTGCGGGGCCGGCATGGCTCTCATAGGTCTGCGAATGGCTTCAATCTCCTCAGTCACGTCGTCCGGCGGCGGCCCGTGGGCCGCATCCCCCTGAGGGGCGGCCCCGAACCACCGCGCGGGCATACTCGGGTGTACACTAGCACCTTGGCGAGATCGCCCGGTTTGTCAACTCGCGGCAGGCGGACTTGGTTGCGGCCCGGTTCCCCGCCGCCCGCGTCTACCTCCCCTCCCCTGCCGGTGCCGCGCCGAGGAGGTCGGCGTAGATCGCCAGGGTGTCGGCGAGCATCATCTCCAGCGAGAAATGCGCCTCGACGTGGCGGCGGGCGCGGCGCACCAGGGCGTCGCGGGCGCTGGCGCCGAGGCGCAGGGCATCCGAGAGGGCGCCGGCGAGCGCCTGGGGGTCGCCGGCCGGCACGCGCCAGCCGGTGCGCTCGGAGGCCTGCACCTCCGGGGGCGCGAGCACGGTCTCGGGCACGGCGCCGAGATCCGAGACCACGACCGGCGTGCCGAGCGCCTGGGCCTCGACCGCCGCGCGGCCGAAGGCCTCCGGCTCGGTCGAGGGCACCGCCACCACCGAGGCGGCCCGGTAGGCCGCCGGCATGTCGCTGCAATGGCCGACGCGCTTGACCTGGTCCGAGAGGCCGTGGGCGGCGATCATCGCGTCGAGCTCGCGCAGGTAGCCGGTGCGCCCCTGGGGATCGCCGGCGAGCACCACCGTGAAGTCGCCGAGGCCCTGGGCGCGCATCGCGGCAGCGGCCTCGATCAGCACGCGGTGGCCCTTCCAGGCGGTAAGGCGGGCGGCGAGCAGCACCACCCGCTCGTGCGGGGCGACGCCCCAGGCCCGGCGCAGGGCCTCGACCCGCTGCGGCGCGACCTGGCCGGGCGTGAAGGCGGACAGGTCGGTGCCGCGATGGATCACCCGCACCCGGTCGCCGGCCACCTGCGGAAAGAGCCTGCGGATCGCGTCGGCGGTGAAGTGCGAGTTGGCGATCACCACGTCGCCCCGCGCCATCACCGAGTTGTAGAGGAGCTTGGCCGGCGAGCGGCCGGCATAGCTGCCGTGATAGGTGGTGACGAAGGGCAGGCCGAGGCGGCGCGCCGCCCCGAGCGCGACCCAGGCGGGAGCGCGGGAGCGGGCATGGATCAGCTCGACCCCCTCCGCCCGGCAGATGCGGGCGAGCCGTCCGACGTTGACCGCCATCGCGAACGGGTTCTTGCTGCGGGCCGGGAACGGCACCCAGGCGCCGCCCTTGGCCTGCAGCTCACCGACGAGGCGGCCGCCCTCGGTGGCGACCAGCGCCCGGGCGCCCGCCGCGGCGAGGGCCGCCGCCACGTCGACGGCGGTGCGCTCGGCGCCGCCGGCGTCGAGCTCCGGGATGATCTGCAGCACGGTGCGGCCGGCCAACGGGTGGCTCGCGGCCGGGAACGGCGTGGCCTGGCTCGACGGCATGGGACTCCGGGTCAGGGTTCTGATCGCAGCGCTCGCGGCATGACGGTGCCTGCTCCACGCAGGAAGTGAGGGTGCGCCGACGGCCGCCGGTGTAGAAGCCGCCGGACACGATCCGCACCGGGACGATGGGTCAAAGTCGCCCGACCCCGTTGCGGATCGGTAAACCTTGGGCGCCGCCCGTCCGTGACCAGGGCGGCGGCCGGAATAGCGGGGATAACACCGATGCAGGACGCCAAATCGCGAACCGTACCGGGAACCATTGCGGGATCGACGTCGGAGGCGACCCCGGGGGTGCCCTTGCCTGTCCCCGCCACGATGCTGAATGTGCGGGGGCGCCGCCTCGCCACCCTGGTGCGCCCCGGCGCCGGGCCGCCGGTGGTGTGGCTCGGCGGGTTCCGCTCGGACATGCGCGCCAGCAAGGCCGAGGCGCTCGACGCCTGGGCGGCGGCGCGGGGCCGGGCCTTCGTGCGCTTCGACTATACCGGCCACGGCGAGTCGGACGGCGCCTTCGCCGATTGCACGATCTCGGACTGGCTCGCCGACGCCGGGGGCGTCGTGGCCGCCCTGGCGCCCGAGCGCCCGATCCTGGTCGGCTCCTCGATGGGCGGCTGGATCGCGCTGCTCGCCGCCGCTCGGGTGAAGCCGTCGGGGCTGGTGCTGATCGCGCCGGCCACCGACTTCACCGAGGCGCTGATGTGGGCGCAGTTTCCCGAGGCGATCCGCCGGCAGGTGATGGAGGACGGGGTGTGGCAGCGCGAGTCGCAATACTCGCCCGAGCCGACACCGGTGACCCGCGCCCTGATCGAGGACGGGCGGCGCCACCTGATGCTGGACCGGCCGATCGACCCGGGCTGCCCGGTGCATATCCTGCAGGGCATGGCCGACCCGGACGTGCCCTGGACCCACGCGATGCGGCTCGTCGAGCGGCTGCCCGAGAAGGGCGTGGTCGTGACCCTGGTCAAGGAGGGCGACCACCGCCTCTCCGGCCCGGCCGACCTCGACCGCCTGGTCGCGGCGGTCGAGGGGATCGCGCCGCGGACCGCGTAGCCCGCGCGGAAGGCCGTCGCGCCCGCGGCGGCCTTCCGGACTTCGCTAATGGACGCTCATCGCCTGGAGGTCGTGCGCCCAGGCATTGGCGAAGGCCGCGTCGCGGCTGTCGGTGAGCAGGATCGGCGCGCCGCTCGCGGACAGGAGGGCGAACAGGTCGAGGCCGGGGGTGAGGTCCGGCGCCTCGGGGAAGAGGCGCTTGACCTCCTCCGAGCGCATGGCGCGGACATAGGCCACATGGCCCTCGCCGAGCGCCGCGAGCGCCGACGGGTCGAGGTCGGGATTCAGGGTGGTGTCGGACATGATGCGCCCTCCTCTCAAAGGCGGCAGGACGGTACCGGCCGAGAGAGCCCCGAAGCGGCTGGCCGGTACGATGAAGACGATATGGGGACGGTCAGTCGCCGTCGCGCGCGCCGATGTCGATCCGTCGCACGATGCGTTCGGGCTCGGGCCGGGCGAGGTCGATCGACAGGAGGCCGTTCGACAGGTCGGCCCCCAGCACCTCCATGCCGTCGGCGAGCAGGAAGGCGCGCTGGAACTGCCGGGCGGCGATGCCCCGGTGCAGGAAGGTCCGGCTCTTGTCGTCGGCCTGGCGGCCGCGGACGATGAGCTGGCTCTCCTCGAGGGTCACGTCGAGCTGGTCGCGGGTGAAGCCCGCCACCGCGAGCGTGATCCTGAGCCGCTCCGGCTCGCGCTCGGTGCGGGGCAGGCGCTCGATGTTGTAGGGCGGGTATCCGTCGTTGGCCGCCTTGGCGACGCGGTCGAGCGCCTGCTCGATCTCGTCGAAGCCCAGGAGGAACGGATGCCCGAACGGCGAAGGACGCGTCATGGTCTCGGCGAAGCCCTGTTGCGAGAGGCACTTCGGTCAATCCGGGCCCGCCAGCGCAGCACCCGTCGAGGCCGACCGCAACTCCGCCGGCCCGGAACCAGATATGAGGAGGGGCATCCGGCGCATCAAGGGGATGCGCCGGCCGTGAGCCTCAGCGCTGCATCGCACCGGTGAGCCGCTGGCTGATGCGTTCGCGCAGGGCCGAGGGCAGCTCGAGGTCGACGAGGCGCCAGGTCCAGCCGCGCAGGCGAAGGCGCAGGCGAAAGCGGTTCTCGAGCGGCCGGTCGGGCGGGTAGCTCACCACCATCCCGCGAAATCCCCGCGGCTCGGACGAGCGGAAGAGCGAGAAGAGTTGCGACAGGGTCGAGGCGTGCAGGCCGAGGCCCGCGCCCCGCCGCCCCGCCTCGCCGGTCGTCGCCGGCACGTCCGGGTCGCGGGCGGCCTGGTCGGGCGCGGCGTCGCCGGCGGGCGGCGCGTCGGGCGCGGGCTTGCCGGGGCCCGACTGCCGCGCGAGGCCGGCGCGCACCGGCCAGCCGTCGTCGAGGAGGTCGATCAGGGTCTCGGGCGTGACGAGGGATTCGACCAGGGGCTCGGCCAGGGCCCCGCTCGCCTCGGTCAGGATGGCACGGTCCCGGGCCGAGAGGTCGCGCCGCGCCGCGATGGCGTCGAGGGCCGCCGCGGTCGCCTGCCGGGTGAGGGAGAGCCGCAGGGTGCGGAAGTTCACCCGCTGGGCCACGGCCTGGGCGTCGTGCGCCTGCACCGCCTGCGACAGGCGGTAGAGCGCGACATAGGGCGAGATGCCGTAGGCGATCCACAGGACCAGGACCGTCAGGCCCGCGAGCCACCAGCGCGTCATGCCGGCCCGCCCGAGGGGTGGGGAAACCGGCCGGTCAGGCGCACGCGACCCGTCACGCCGGACGCGCGAGGTGGGCGAAGGCGGCGATCACCTGGTCGTAGACCGGGCGCTTGAACGGGATCACCAGCTCGGCGAGGTTCGCCAGCGGCTCCCAGCGCCAGCCGTCGAACTCCGCCTTGTGGGCACCGCCACCGGGCCGCAGGATGTCGATCTCGCGCTCGTCGCCCTCGAACGCGAAGGCGAACCACTTCTGGGTCTGGCCGCGATAGCGCCCCTTCCAGGGCTTGCCGGAGGTGAAGGTGGGCAGGTCGTAGGAGTACCAGCCCGGCGCCTCGGCCAGCAGGCGCACCGAGCCGGCGGCGATGTTGGTCTCCTCGTAGAGCTCGCGCAGGGCGGCCTCCCGCGGGGCCTCGCCCTCGTCGATGCCGCCCTGCGGCATCTGCCAGGCATGGGCGCCGAGATCGGCCGAGTCGTGCCGCCGGTGCCCGGCGAAGACCAGGCCCTCGCGGTTGAACAGGGCGATGCCGACGCACGGGCGGTAGGGAAGCCCGGCGAGGGCGGTCTCGGGGCGATGAAGCGGTGCCATGGGAGCGACCTTAGAGCAATTTGCCGCCCTGTGGACCGTGCCCCCGCGGAAATTACGGGGTTTGCCCGGGCGGGGCAGGCATGCGCGGGGCCGGGCCCCGGGGCCGCCCGCCGGTCACGACGGCTGGCGCAGGGCCCGGCTCGCCGGCACGAGGAGGATGCCGCGGGATTCGAGGTCGCGCGCCCAGCGGGCGATGCGGTCGATCGAGAGCGGCAGGGCGGATGCCGAGCCGAGGACGAAACCGGACTTGCGGGCGGCCTCCTCCAGGCGGGCGAGTTCGCGGTCGATCGCGTCGGGCCGCGGCACGGAATCGACGACGATCTCGGCCCGGGCCACCGGCACCTTCGCCTTGCGGCCGACCTCGCGGGCGAGGGAGCGGGGCGAGGTGCCGTCGTCGACGAAGCCGAGGCCGCGCCCGCCGATCTCGCGCAGCACCGGATCGAGGGCGGCGGCCTCGCCGGTGAGGCGCGCGCCCATGAAGTTCATCACCCCGATCGCGCCGGGCACCCGGGCGAGCACGAAGGCGAGGCGGTCGACGTTCTCGGCGGGTTTCGCCCCCGCCAGCAGCGTCTGGGGGCCCGGATCGTTGTCGGGATAGTCGAAGGGCTCCATCGGCGCCTGGACCATCACCTCGTGGCCGGCCTCGCGGGCGCGGGCGGCCAGGCGCGTGACGTCGGCGCCGTAGGGCGCGAAGGCGAGCGTGATCGCCGGCGGCAGCCGCTGCACCGCGTCCTGGGTCGCCGCCTGGCCGATGCCGAGGCCCGAGACCACGAGCGCGATGCGGCCCGCCACCGCCCCGCCCCGCTCCAGGCCGGCGGCCTCCGGGCGGGCATAGACGTCGAGGGCGCGGGCGCCGTCGGGCCCGATCTTCGGCAGCACGCCGCCGTAGCGGCCGCGCTCGCTCAGGCGCGGGTCGGGCGCGGGCTTGAGCTGGATCGGGCCGGCGCCCGGCACCCGGATCACCACCGAATCGGGCGCGGACGTACCGTCGGGCCGGCTCACCACGACGCCTGAGGCACGCTCGACCTCGTCGGCACCGCGGCTCCCCGAATCGGGGCGCGCGGAGTCGGGGCGGACCGGCACGACGGGCTCGGGCGGAGGCGCGACCGGGGCGCGCACCTCGATCGTCGCGACCGCGTAGGGCTCGCCGGCGAGAGGGTCGTCGCCGAGGACGAGATAGGCGGCGAGGCCGAGTCCGCCGAGGCCGAGGAGCGCGGCGGCGATCGTGCGGGGCGTGAGGGCGGCGCGCCAGCGCGCGGCGCGGGCGGTCGCCTCGTCCCGCAGCCCGAGGGGACGGGTCAGGATGGTGTCGGACGCGAGCGGCACAGGCGTTACAGTCCCGCGACCGGGCGGCTGCGTGAGAAGCGGAAGGCCCGCAGCACCGGTCGTTCGACCGGTATTGCGGGCCTTCGTGGTAAACGCGACGTTAAGACGGGTGCCGGTCGCGGTGCGACCCGGCGCCCATCAGTTCTGGGTCGGGGCGGCCGGGGCCGGCGTTGCGGGCTTCACGGTGTTTGCCGCACCCTTCTGAACGCCGTGCAGGAAGTCGACCGCGGCGATCAGCTGCTTGTCCTTGGCCGGGTCCGGCGGGACGTAGGCCGAGGAACCACCGCGCTCCTCGGTATCCTTCTGCTTGAGGTGGCCCTTCAGGCCGGCCTCGCCCTTGGTCTCGTCCTTGCCCTTCAGGTCGTCGGGCACGTCCTGCAGCACCTCCTGGTCGGGCTCGATGCCCTTGGCCTGGATCGAGCGGCCCGACGGGGTGTAGTAGCGTGCGGTGGTCAGCCGCAGGGCGCCGTTGCCGCCGAGCGGGATGATCGACTGCACCGAGCCCTTGCCGAACGAGCGGGTGCCCAGCACGGTCGCCCGCTTGTGGTCCTGGAGCGCGCCGGCGACGATCTCGGAGGCCGAGGCCGAGCCGCCGTTGACCAGCACCACGATCGGCTTGCCCTTGGTCAGGTCGCCGGACTTGGCCGAGAAGCGCTGGGTCTCGTCCGGGTTGCGGCCGCGGGTCGAGACGATCTCGCCGCGGTCGAGGAACGCGTCGGAGACCATCACCGCCTGGTCGAGCAGGCCGCCCGGGTTGTTGCGCAGATCGATGACGAAGCCCTTGAGCTTGTCGCCCGGCAGCTCGGTCGAGAGCTTGTCGACGGCGGCCTTCAGGCCGTCGTAGGTCTGCTCGTTGAACTGGGTCAGGCGGATGTAGCCGATGTCGCCGCCCTCGGTGCGCGAGCGGACCGGCTTGATGCGGATCAGGTCGCGGTTGAGCGTGACCTCGAGGGGCTCCTTGGCCTCCTTGCGGGTGATCTTGAGCTTCACCGGCGAGTTGACGGGCCCGCGCATCTTGTCGACGGCCTGGTTGAGGCTCAGCCCCTGGACCTGGTCGCCGTCGATCTGGGTGATGACGTCGTTGGCGAGCAGGCCGGCACGGGCGGCGGGCGTGTCGTCGATCGGGGTCACGACCTTGATCAGGCCGTCCTCCATCGTGACCTCGATGCCGAGGCCGCCGAACTCGCCCTTGGTCTGCACCTGCATGTCACGGAAGCTCTTGGCGTCCATGTAGCTCGAATGCGGGTCGAGCGAGGTCAGCATGCCGTTGACGGCCGCCTCGATCAGCTTCCCCTCGTCGGGCTTCTCGACGTAGTCGGTGCGGATCTTCTCGAACACGTCGCCGAACAGGCTGAGCTGACGGTACGTCTCGGCCGACGCGGCGACGGCGCTCGTGCTCGAGAGGAGGTGGGTCTGGGTCGCTACCGTGGCCGTCCCGGCGCCCAGAACGGCTCCGAACAGGACGAGGGAAACTTTGCGCATTATCCGCGAACCTTCTCGCTTGACCCTTTGGCCCACCAAGGATCCGGGTCGATGGAGCCACCGTCTTTCTTGAACTCGACGTACAGGACGGGATCGTTCCGCCCACCGGCTCCAGCCGAAGGTGCGGAGCCCGTGTCTCCCATCACGGCGACCGGCTCCCCCGCGAGCACGAACTGACCAACCTCGACGTTGATCTGGTCCATGCCCGCCAGGAGCAGATAGTAGCCGTCGCCCGCGTTGATGATCAAGAGACGACCGTAGGAGCGGAACGCCCCTGCGTAGGCCACCCACCCGTCCGCCGGAGAGGAGACGACGCCCCGCGGGCGCGTCATGAGCGATATGCCGCGGCTGGTGCCCCCCGCCCCGTCGGGGCTGCCGAAGGTCCGCACGACCTCGCCGCTCACCGGGCGCGGCACCAGGCCGCGCACCTGGGGGAACGGCACCTTGGGGCCGAGGCGCGCGGGATCGCGCAGGGCGGCCGCGGCGAAGCGCTCTCGGGTCTCCCGGGTCTCGGCCTCCGCGGCCTCCCGGGCGGCCCCGGCGGCGCGGCGCGCGCTCGCCAGGTCGCCGTCGAGGCGGTCGACCAGGTCCTTGAGGTTGCGGGCCTGCCCGGCGAGACCGGCGGCGCGCTCGCGCTCGGCGGCGATGCCGCTCTCGGCCTCGCCCAGCCGGGCCTGGCGGGCGGCGACGAGCGCGGCCAGGCGCTGGCGCTCGGCGCCCCAACCCTTGATGTCGGCCCGCAGGGTCTCCTGGTCGGTGGCGATCAGGCCGCGCAGGCGCACCAGCTCGGCGAGGTCGCCGGCCAGGGTCTCGGCCTCTCCCTGGAGCTCCGGCACCACGGCGCCGAGGAGCATCGAGGTGCGGATCGCCGCCAGCACGTCCTCGGGCCGCACCAGCACCGCCGGGGGCGGGCGCCGGCCCATGCGCTGGAGCGCGGCCAGCACCTCCGCGATCACGCCGCGTCGGGCTTGGAGCGACCGGCGGAGCGCCGTCTCGCTGCCCGCCATGGTCTGCAGCCGGGCCTCCAGATCGGAGATGCGTCCCTCGGCCTCCTGGGCCTTGCGGGCGGCGTCGATCAGCGCCTGGTTGAGGCGGGCGCCGTCACCCTTGATCTCCGCGACCTCGCGCTCGAGCTTGGCCTTGGTCTCGGCGCTGGCCTGGAGCGCGGTCTCGATCGCCCGCAGGCTCTCGGCCCGGCGCTCCTTCTCGGCCTGGGCCCTCGCCACCGGATCGGGCTCGGCCGCCGGCTGCTGGGCCGGCTGCGCGACGACCGGCGTCGCTCCGGGGGACGGGACGAGCGTCACGGCGAGCGACAGCAGGCCCGCCCGGGCGGCGGTCGGGAGGCGGGCCCGGATCACGGGGCGCCGCGGTGGTAGGGGTGGCCGGAGAGGATCGTCATCGCGCGGTAGAGCTGCTCGAACGCGAGGACCCGCACGAGACCGTGCGGAAGGGTGGCGGCGCCGAAGGCGAAGATCAGGTCGGCCCGCGCCCGCACGCTCTGATCGAGACCGTCGGCCCCGCCGATCACGATCGCGAGACCGGGCCGGCCGCCGTCGCGCCAGGCCCCGACCTGCGCGGCGAAGTCGGTGCTCGTCACCGCCTTGCCGCCCTCGTCGAGGACGAGCGTGGCGGCACCCGCCGGCACCGCCGCCAGGATCGCGACCGCCTCCTCGGCGCAGCGGTCGGGCGCACGGCGCGCCCGGCTCTCCGGGATCTCGGTCATCTGCACGGCGGAGAAGCCGAGGCCGCGGCCCAGCGCATCGGCGCGGCCGCGATACTCGTCGGCGAGGTCGCGCTCGGGACCGCGCTTGAGGCGGCCCACCGCGACGAGGGCGAGCCGCATGGCGGCGTGTCCGTTTCCTGCGTTGCGGACTTAGTTTGCGAGGCGGTGGGCCGTCTGATCGGCGGGACGGTCGGCGCCCCAGATCTTCTCGAGATTGTAGAAGTGGCGCACCTCGGGCCGGAAGATGTGGACCAGGATGTCGCCGGCGTCGATCAGCACCCAGTCGCAGGCCGGCATGCCCTCGACGCGGGGAGCGCCGAAGCCGCGGCTCTTGAACTCCTGGATCACCTTGTCGGCGATCGAGCCGACGTGGCGCTGCGAGCGGCCGGAGGTGATGATCATGGCGTCGGCGATGGAGGTCTTGCCGAAAAGGTCGATCTCGACTGTCTCCTCGGCCTTCATGTCCTCGAGGCAGGCGAGGGCAACCGACCTCATGTCCGCGGCCTCGGGCGCGACGACCCCGGAATCTTGCCGGGAATCCTGCACCTGGGCCTCAGCGGGAAGCTCGTTGGCCTGAGCTTCGTGAGAGATTGCGTCGTTCAGTGCCGGCCCCTGTCGATGAAGGCACCCGATGGCGCCACGAGACGATCTTGCCCGCGGCATGCGCGGTGCCGATGCCAATAGAATCGGACAGTGGCGAACCGATGGCGGATTTTCAAGCGCGCCGACGGCGAATCCCGGACAAAGGCCGGCTCAGGACGCGGGCGGGAACGTGCCGGCCCGCAACGCCGTCGAGGACAGGCCGTTGCGCGGCCCATGCAGGAAGAGCCAGGCCGGCGGCGCCCGCTCCGCCAGGGTCGGGGCCGCCGCCTCGTCGAGGCGTGAGGAAGCCAGCGCCCGGGCGGCGGGCGAGGCCATCGCCTTCAGGGTGTAGCCCGGCCTGTCGATCACCGCGAAGGGCATCCGGGCGGCGATCTCGCGCCAGCCGCGCCAGCGATGGAAGCTCGCCAGGCTGTCGGCCCCCATGATCCAGACGAAGCGCACCTGCGGGTACCGGTCGGTCAGGAAGGCGATGGTCTCGACGGTGAAGCGCACGCCCAGGGCCGCCTCGAAATCGGTCACGGCGATCCGCGGATCGGCCGCCACCGCCCGGGCGCCGGCGGCGCGGGCGGCGGCGTCCGGCAGGTGGCGGCGGTCCTTCAGGGGGTTGCCCGGGCTCACCAGCCACCACACCCGGTCGAGGGCGAGGCGCCGCAGCGCCAGCCGGCTCACGTGCCGGTGGCCGGCATGGGCCGGGTTGAACGAGCCGCCGTAGAGCCCGATCCGCAGGCCCGGCGCCAGGGCCGGAAGCCGCACGATCACGGGAGCCGCGCGGCCCGGGGCTCCCGTCGTCGGGCCGTCACGGGCGGATCTGCCCGGTGCCGCGGATGCGGTACTTGAAGGTGGTGAGCTGCTCGACCCCGACCGGGCCGCGGGCGTGCATTCGCCCGGTGGCGATGCCGATCTCGGCGCCGAAGCCGAACTCGCCGCCGTCGGCGAACTGGGTCGAGGCGTTGTGCGCGACGATCGCCGAATCGACCTCGGCGAGGAAGCGCTCCGCCGCCGCCCCGTCCTCGGTCAGGATCGAGTCGGTGTGGTGCGAGCCGTAGGTCTCGATGTGGTCGATCGCCGCGTCCAGCCCGTCCACCACCCGCACGGCGATGATCGCGTCGAGGTACTCGGTGCGCCAGTCGGCCTCGGTCGCGGGCGCCACCCGCGGGTCGACCGCCCGCACCGCCTCGTCGCCCCGCACGGCGCAGCCGGCCTCGAGGAGGTCGGTCACCAGGGGGGCGAGGTGGGTGGCCGCGCAGGCGCGGTCGACCAGCAGGGTCTCGGCGGCGCCGCAGACGCCGGTGCGGCGCAGCTTGCTGTTGCGCACCACCGCGCGGGCCATGCCGAGATCGGCCGCGGCGTGGACGAAGACGTGGCAGATCCCTTCGAGGTGGGCGAAGACCGGCACCCGCGCCTCGTCCTGGACCCGGGCCACCAGGCTCTTGCCGCCGCGGGGCACGATCACGTCGATGGCGTCGTCGAGCCCGGTGAGCATGGCGCCGACCGCCGCGCGGTCCCGCGTCGGCACGAGCTGGATCGCGTCGGCCGGCAGGCCGTGGCGGGACAGGCCCTCGCTCATCGCCTGCGCGATGGCGCTGGCGCTGCGGTGGCTCTCCGAGCCGGCGCGCAGGATCGCGGCGTTGCCGGCCTTGAGGCAGAGCGCGCCGGCATCCGCGGTGACGTTGGGGCGGCTCTCGAAGATCACCCCGACGACGCCGAGCGGCGTCGCCACCCGGTCGATCCGGAGGCCGTTCGGCCGCGCGTAGGAATCCATCGCGCGCCCGACCGGATCGGGCAGGCCGGCGATGCTCTCGAGCGCCTCCGCGATCGCCTCGACCCGGGCGGGGTTCAGCGCCAGGCGGTCGAGGGAGGCCGCCGTCAGGCCCTTGGCCCGGCCCTCGTCGAGGTCGGCGGCGTTGGCCGCCAGGATGGCCGGGGCGGCCTGGCGCAGGGCGGCTGCCGCCTCCCGCAGGGCCGCGTCCTTCACCGGGCCCGGGACCAGCGCCATCCGACGGGCGGCGGCGCGGGCGCGCCGGCCGATCTCGCGCATCAGCGCGTCGACGTCCTCGGGGCGGGGCTTCAGGCTGGTCACGGACACGGTCGTCATCCTGGCCGCCCTCTCCGGGCGGCGTATGGGCGGGCACCCGTCATGCCACGGCCCGGCGAGCCGCGACAAGCCGCCGAACGACGACCCGGCGCGCGACCCCGGATTTACCGCGCGAGCCCGACTTGGCCGCTCTTCGGGCCGATTCCCGGCGGCACCGGCACGTCGGTGTCGCCGTAGCGGGCGTTGACGACGAGGCGGGGCTGGCGGCTCAGCGCGATGCGGTGGGCGACGATGGCGGTGTACTCGGACTGGTCGGCGACGACCTGCATCGCCCGGACCGAGAAGGTCCCGCGCGGCAGGTAGACGGTGCCGACCAGGCGTCGGGCGCCGTCGCTCAGGATGTCGAAGTTGCGCCCGTCCGGCGACCGGCGGTCCTCGAAGAAGAGCAGCCCGGCCATGTCGCCGGTCCGCGGCGCCGTCAGCTCGACGAGCGAGCGCGGCAGGAAGACCATCGGCTAGGTGCCGCCGGCCTTGTTCCGCGGGACCTCGCCGGTGAAGTAGAACCCGACGCCGTCCCCCTTGAGGGAGCCGATCAGGTGGATCGACAAGGCCTTGTGGCACGCCTGCTTGGTGCTCTCGTCGCGCGGGTGCAGGCAATCGGTCGTGAGGAAGATCAGGTCGGTGTCGGGCCCGACGACCAGGGCGCCGTCCTTGATCACGTAGATGCCGGGCAGCATCTTGACGTCGGCGGTTTCCTCGATCCTGATCCCGCCGCAATAGGTGCCGGGCTCGAGCGTGAACGCCCCGTCGCGCAGGACGAGATCCCGCTTGAGGCAGGGGCCGACCGGCGGGGCCGGCCGCGCGGCCAGCGGGTCCTTCAGCGTCGGGCAGCCGGTGATCGGCTGAGGCCGGAAGTTGAAGGAGCGCCCGGCATAGCCGCCGACGGTGCAGGTCGTCGCCGCCGACACCACGCTCTGGTCGCCTCCTTCGAGGCTGCTGGGGCTCGACGACATCGCATAGACCGCGCAATCCCCGGCCTCGATGCGCGCCTGGTCCTCGAGATGGATCCCGTGCCGGCCGGACGGCGCGAGGCCGACGACGCAGAGCCTCGCACCGCCGACCGCCTCCGCAGTCGCCGTCACCGTCATGTCGGTGAGGTGCGGCGTCACCAGGCGGCTCATGATCGCCGACTTGCGCTGCGTCAGCGTCACGGTCACACCGGTCGGCGCCCGCCCGGTCCGGCCGCCGGCCTCGACGAAGGGGCCGCCCGGACGCTCGCGGGTCACGGGCTTGGTCGCGACGGCGACCGGGCCGTCGCCGAAGCGCAGCTTCACGCCGCCCTTCATGTAGGCCTCGGCCAGCGATTGCATCCGGCGGGCATCGGCGCCGGAGACCTGCATGTCGGAGACGACCGCGAGGGCGGCCGCGTCCGCCGCCCGCTGCAGCGTGGCGAGCTGCAGGGTCCAGGTGCCATAATCGACGGCGACCCCGATCAGGCCGAACAGCACGGGCGCGAGGAGCGCGACGAGGAGCGCGACGTTTCCCGCCTCGTCGACCCGGCAGGCAGACCGCCGATACCATCCCCGTCCGATCATCGCCCCGGCCTGCCCCGCATCATCGGTCAGACCAGTCGCCCCGATTTGTTAAGAACACCCTTGCGTCAGCCGTCGAATGCAACGGCATTCACCGTTCCTGTCGCTGGGACATGACAGCGCGAACATCTATCTTCAGCCTGATCGACCCCCGCCCACGCCCGGCTCGTCGCCGTAGCACTGCCGGATCAGCGAGCCCTGCGCTTGCGAGCGCTCGTCGGTCCGGAGCACGCTGTCGGCGGTGCTCGCCCCTTCCACCTAGAGCATTTTCCGTTCAGGTAGAAATTGTGACGCTTGGTTGGGCATGGTCACGCTCTTATGTGGAGGGCGCCGCGTCGTGACCAACGGCTTGACGCTTTCAGGAGGCTCCGTGCCCACCGCCCTCTCCGTCGATCTGCGTCGTCGCGTTGTTGCTGCGTTGGAGCAGGGCCTGTCCTGCGCGCAAGTCGCCGAGCGGTTCGGCGTCAGTGCCGCGAGCGCGAGCCGCTGGCGCGCCCGGCTGAACCGCCACGGCTGCCTGTCGCCCGCCGCGATGGGCGGGGATCGTCGATCCGTCGCCCTAGAGGAGCACGCCTCGGTTCTCCTCGATCAGGTTGCGCAGACGCCCGACCTGACCTTGGCTGAGTTGAAGGGACGTCTCTCCCGGCGTGGGATCAAGAGTTCGCTCAGCGCAATCTCTCGTCTGCTCACGCGCCATGGCCTGACATATAAAAAAAGACGGCGCATGCGGCTGAGCAGCAGCTCCCGGACGTGAAGGAAGTCCGCGAGGCGTGGTTCGAGGACCAACTCGACTTGGACCCGCACCGGCTGGTCTTCGTGGACGAGACGGGCGCCACCACCAAGATGGCGCGACTGCGGGGGCGAGCACCACGCTATCAACGCTGCCGGATGGCCGTGCCGCATGGGACCTGGGTAAGCACCACGCTGGTATTGGGTTTGCGCAGCGATGGGCTGGTGGCCCCGCTCTGGGATTGGGATTGCCCCGTTTCTGTGGACGGCTACGGGGCTTGGCTGAGCAGGATCTCGGTTGCGGGTTTTGGGCGGTGCTCCTGTTCGTAGACGAGGGGTGAGCGGTAGCCCAGGGCGGAGTGTCGCCGCACCGGGTTGTAGAAGCCCTCGAGGTAGCTGAAGAGGGCCATGCGGGCCTCGGGTCGGGAGTGGAAGCGCCGGCGGGCGAGGAGCTCGCATTCCAGGGTCGAGAAGAAGATCTCGGCCATGGCGTTGTCGTAGGCGTCACCGACCGAGCCCATCGAAGGCCGCACACCCGCCTCGCGGCAGCGGCTGCCGAAGGCCAGCGACGGATATTGCGAGCCCTGATCCGAGTGGTGGATCACATCTCGCGGCTTCCTCTGGCCGACAGCCATCTCGAGCGCGTCCAATACTAGTTCAGTTCGCAGGTGATCGGCCATGGACCAGCCGACGATCCGGCGGCTGAACGCATCGAGTACGATGGCCAGGTAGAGGAACCCGGCCCTCGTCGGGATGTAGGTGATGTCCGCGACCCACAGCCGGTCGGGCTCATCAGCCGCAAAGCTGCGGTCAACCAGGTCCGGGGCCGGCCGAGCCTCTTGGTCGCGCCGCGTCGTCACCGGCCCGCCGCGGCGATGGCACGCCCCGACGAGACCCGCCTGTCGCATCAGCCGGGCGATGCGCTTGCGGCTGTGGGCCTCGCCCTGGTCGCGCAACTCCGCCTGCACGCGTGGCGAGCCGTAGGTCTGGCGCGAGCTCAGGTGGATCGTGCGGATACGCCGGAGCAGCACCTCGTCCGCCTGTGCCCGCGCCGAGAGGGGACGGCCGGACCAGGCGTAGTACCCGGCCTTCGAGACGCCCAGCACGCGCGCCATGACGGCGATCGGGAAGTGCGCCTGGTTCTCGCTCATGAACCGGAAGATCCCGACGGCAGAACTCCGGTCTCGCGCGCAAACCAGGCTGTCGCGCGAGAGAGGATGTCGCGCTCCAGCTTCAACTGACGGTTCTCGCGCCGCAGCCGAAGGAGTTCATCGCGCTCACTCGCCGACAGGGCAGCCTCCACGGCGGGAGGCTTCACCTCCCGGCGGCCTTCCCGTTGGTCGGCCTCGGCCACCCAGTTGCGGATGGCTTGGGCCGACGGCTCGAACTCACGGGCGAGGTCGGTCGGATCGCGTCCGGCGCGGACCAACTCGACCATCTGTGGCGGCGGAACTCCGCCGGGTACGGGGGACGGGTTCTCGGCATGGCAAACACACCTCACGCGAAAGAGCTCTCGGTGTCCACCGATCCGGGGCAATCCCAATCCCAAGTTCCTATATTCGATTACGTCAACGCATTAAAGGATGCGCGCGCAGAGAGTGAGCGCGAAGACAAAGAGCGGTCAGTAATAGAGCTGGATTAGTTCAGGCGTGGATCGCCGCGCTAACCATCGGCACCTCATTCAACCGCGTCGTGAACCGCGGCGAGCGCATCTCGAACTTCGTCGACCAGATGCGCTTCTCGACCAGCCCGCCCGCGCCGGCACCACGGCGCCACGCCCGAACCGGCTGTTGCAGGCGTCCATGGCCGCCATCAGCTTCCCAGACTTCCCCCGGTCGAGCGCACCGAACAGCGGCCGAGGCGCCGCCTTCGGCGGCACAAGATCCTTCGTGACCAGCCCCGCCTTGCTGTAGCGCCAGGGCGTCGGGCCCTGCTCCTTCCAGGTCTTCGCCACACCGTGGAGCGCCGCCTGGATCAGGTGGCGGCCGTCGTTTGTCGCCTCCGGCAGGTGCACCACCGTCGAGACCGAGCGCATCGGGTCGCTCCGGTCGTGCTCGCTGGTGTGGGAGAAGACCGTGACGGCCGAGACCGCGAGCCCGTCGCGTCGCAGCTTCTCCCCGAGCCGCGTCGCGTGCGCGGCCACTGCCGGCTCAAGCGCCGTCCGCTCGGTGATTCGGCTGGAGAAGCTGCGGGTGACCGCGCAGCCTTTGCGCCGGGCCGGAACGATCTTGAGCGGCAGGCAGGCAGGCGCGGCCGCGCAGTTCGTGGATGATGCGCTCGCCTACCACCGGCAGCGAGGCCCGCGCCGCTCGGGGATCGAGGTCGCGCCGATCCGCCAACGTGTCGACGCCCATGGCGGCGAGCCGCGCCAGCGAGGCGCGCCCGATGCCCCCCCCTTCTCCCACCGAAACCCCGACCATCCAGGCGGCGCGCTCCGCCTCGTCCGAGCGGCCGCACACGCTTCCGAGTTCGGGGACGATCTTGGTTCGGAGATGATCTTGGCGATGTGGTTGGCGAACTTGGCGAGGGTCTTCGTCGGCCCGATACCGACGCAGATCGGCGGGATGTGCAGCCATCGATAGCCGAACCGCCGGCGCTGCTGCGCCAGTTCGCGCAGCCGCGACCGCACCTCGCCATCATCCGCCGGGCACGACCGATACCGCATACTCGTGCGGTCCGCCCCGATGGCAGCACATGCCCAACGTCGCCTGGAGGCGAGCGACCGCTTGTCGCTTCGCGACAGGCGTCACCACTTTTTGACAGCAGGTCTTTCAACGCCGCATGGTCCAGCATCGTGTCCGCGAGCCGCCGCTTGGGACGGGCGTTCTCCTCTTCGAGCGACCGCAGCCGCTTCGCGTCCGATACACCCAGGCCGCCGAACTTCGCCTACCCTGCATAGTAGGTCGCGCTCGATATCCCGTGCTTGCGGCAAAGCTCCGTCACCACTGTACCCGCCTCGGCTTCCTTCGGGATGCCGATAATCTGCTCTTCCGAAAATTGCTTCCGCTTCATTCCGTCCGTCCCGTCAAGGGCCGGTCTCCAGTTCCAAGTGGATGAAGAAACGGGGGTCACGTCCCTCCTCGGCGCTGTCCGTCATTGCCCGCGGGACCTGAATGCAGGATCGTCGTCGTTCGTGCCGGGATAGGGCTCATGCGGAGGGCACCGATCTCAGTCCCGTCGATACGGGAATGGGCGATCGGCGCATTCTGCAATTTCGTGACGTCGGTCCGGCTTCGCACCGCAATCGAGTTGTTCGATCGGGATTGTGGGAGAGTGGGACGCTTTAACGCGCGAGCGACTCGTCAGCAGACGACCGAGCCGGTTTCGCGGCGAGTTTCCCTTCGGAGCATTAGTGCGCCTCACGATCACGCTGCAATCGCGAAGCGCTCTGAGTCTTTGTCTTGTCGCATTGTCTGCGACGAACCGGTTTGCACTTCGTCGGAAAATGCCCTAGCCGGGCAGCAAGGTCCCGGAGGCGCCGACGACGGCCACCACGAGGCCACAGGCCAGGACACCGATCATCGCATAGGTGATGGTCTTCAGCATCGATGGTCCTCGATTGTCGGGAGTGGACGTTGCCCGCCGCCGCGCGCTGACGCGCGCCTGGCGGTGGGCGGCACACGGACTCAACGGCCGACGCGGCGAATGGTTCACCGCACCGCACAAATCGCGACGGCTCGATTGAACCGGGCACGTCGGATGCGGGCCAGGGATATGCACGTCGTCGCCTCTGCATGGGACGCCGATTCCGTTGCTTGCGTTCGTTCCGCCATGGGGGCCGATTACGCGACCGCAACAAAAAAGCGTGGCACCCGCCTCTCGACCGGGAGGAGGATGCCACGCTCATGTCCGTCGCAAGCGGGACCGGACGAGCGCCGGCCTCGCGGGTGTCAGGCCGCTTCGCGCGACAGCTTGATCGTCTCGCGCTGGATCAGGTCGCGATAGAATCCGTCGAGGTGGACGAGGCGGTCGGGGGAGCCGTCCTGGATCACCTGGCCGCCGTCGAGCACGACGATCCGGTCGAAGTCCTTCAGGGTCGAGAGCCGGTGGGCGATGGCGATGGTGGTGCGGCCCTTCATCAGGTTGCCGAGCGCCTCGCGGATCGCCTCCTCCGACTCGGTGTCCAGCGCCGAGGTCGCCTCGTCGAGGAGCAGGATCGGCGAGTTCTTCAGGATGGCCCGGGCCACCGCGATGCGCTGGCGCTGGCCGCCCGAGAGCTTGACGCCGCGGTCGCCCACGATCGTGTCGAAGCCGCCCGGCAGGTCGTTGATGAAGTCGGTGCAGCGGGCGGCTTCGGCCGCGGCCCACACCTCCTCGTCGGTGGCCTCCGGCCGGCCGTAGCGGATATTTTCGCGCAGCGAGCGATGGAACAGCGAGATGTCCTGCGGCACGACCGTGATCGCCTCGCGCAAGCTCTCCTGCGTCACCCGGCCGATATCCTGGCCGTCGATCAGGATGCGGCCGTTCTGAGGGTCGTAGAACCGCTGGAGCAGGGTGAACAGGGTCGACTTGCCGCCGCCCGAGCGGCCGACGAGGCCGACGCGCTGGCCGGGCTGGATGTCGAGGTCGAAGGCAGAGAACACCTCGCGGCCGTCGGGGTAGTTGAACGCAACCTTGTCGAAGGTGATGCGCGCACCCTCGCCGACGAGGGGCTTGGCCTCCGGGTGATCGCGCAGGTCGTGCGGCTGCAGCAGGGTGCGCAGAGCCTCGGACAGGCGGGCGGTGTGCTGGGTGACGTCGACGAGGGCGACCGCGAGGTCGCGGGTCGCCGCCAGGATGGTAATGCCGAGCGTGCAGACCAGCACGACCTGGCCGGCGGTGGCGCTGCCCGCCTGCCACATCTGGATCGCCCAGTAGAGCAGCCCGAGCACCGCGGCGACGGTGATGAGGGCGTGCATGATCCGCAGGCGCTCGAGGTAGAGCAGCGAACGGCGGCGCGCCTTCATCTCGGTGCCGATGGTCTGGTCGAAGCGGGCGAACTCGCGCTTGTAGGCGGAGAAGGCCCGCACCAGCGGCATGTTGCTGACGAGGTCGACCATCTCGCCGTCGACGGAGGCCGCCTTCTCGGCGAAGTCGTGGTGCAGCGGCTTGCCGGCGGCGGCGATGCGGAACATCAGCACCACCACGCCGCCGCAGATCACCAGCAGGCCGAGCGCCATCGGGACGCTGACGCTGCCGACGTAGAGGATCGCGCCGAACGCCGCCGCGCAGGGCGGCATCACGTTCCAGACGAACATGTTCTCGGCGGTGAAGATCGCGTTCGAGGTCGCCGTGATGCGGCTGGCGAGAGTGCCGGGCTGCCGGTCTGCGAAGTAGGACGGCGAGTGGCCGGTCAGGTGCTGGAACAGGTCGCGGCGGACGTCGCCCGTCACCTTCACGAAGGTGAAGCTGGCGATCAGGCTCGCCACCCGCCACAGCATGTTGTCGGCGGCGATGAAGCAGATCAGCACGGTCAGGGCCGGCCAGATCAGATGGTTGTTCTCGGGTCCCTTGCCGAGGGCGTCGACGACGCCCTTCAGGCCGTACTGGGTGCTCACCGAGCAGGCCACGGCGCCGAGCACCGCGACCAGGATGGCCGCGTGGGGCACGATGCGGCGCCGCAGGTAGCGGGCCACGAAGGCCCAGGGCCGGTTGGCGTACGCGCAGAGGTCATCCATCGTGGCGATCGATCCCGGTTCTTCGCACGCGTGCGGCCCACGGTCGGGAGAGGAACGGGATGCAAGAACCCCGCCGCACCCTCGTCCCGCTCCTATCGCAAGCCCCACCCGCTTCTCGCAACGCGCAAGCGTCGCCATGTGTTGCAGGCAAAGAGTGTGTTGCAGGCAAACGGTGCCGCGCCGTCGTACTCCGTCGTTCCTGAACGGGAGTTGAGCGGGCGCTGCACCGCACCCACCGCGCGCCCGTCCGCTCCGTTCAATGCTGCCCGTTCAATCCTGGGTGCCCGGCGCCGCCGCTGCACGGCGGGTCTCGGGCATGATCGCCACCACGAGGACGAGTGCGACGCACGCCACCCCAGCGAGGCCCACGAAGGCGGCGTGCGAGCCGAAATGATCGGCCATGTAGCCCGACAGGGTGGTGCTGGCCGCCGCCCCCAGCCCCATGGCGGTGCCGACGGCGCCGAGCGCCATGTTGAAGCGGCCGGTGCCGCGGGTGCAGTCGGCGACGATCAGGGGCACCATCACGCCGAGCACCGCCGCCGAGATCCCGTCGAAGACCTGCACCGCCACCAGCAATTCGGGCGCATCCGTGTAGGCGAACAGGAGGCCGCGGATCGGCAGCGCGGCAAAGCCCAGGATGAGGAGCGGGCGCCGGCCATAGGCCTGGGCGGCCCGGCCGACCGCCGGGGCGATCAGCGCCATCACCACCTGCGGCGCCATGATGCAGGCGGCGATCAGGATGGTGGCGGTGTGGCTCGCCCGCACCGTGAGCACGCTGCCCACCAGCGGCAGCATCGCCGCGTTGGCGACGAAGAACAGGGTGATGCAGGCGGCAAAGCACAGCAGCGCCCGGTTGGTGAGCAGCAGCTTGAGGCTCGCCCAGCCGCCCGGCGCCGGGCCGCCCTCGGGCGCCTGCGGCCGCACCATGTCGATCTCGCTGGCGCGGACGAACCACAGGGCCGCGAGCGTCGGGATGGCGAGCGCCGCCGTGACGTAGAACACCGCCTCGCTCGACAGGTAGTAGCCGCAGGCGCCCATGCCGGCGGCGGCGAGCGCGTTGCCGATCGAGGAGAAGCGGGCATTACGCCCGAGCCGCTCGCCCAGGCCGGCATGGCCGACGAGGCCGAGGCTGATCGCGGCGATGGCCGGGGTGAGCGTGCAGCTCGCGATCGAATGCGCCGCCATCGAGAGCGCGACGATCAGGAAGGTCGGAAACAGCGCCAGCCCGGCCGCGGAGGCGCCGATGATCGCCACCGAGAGGGCGGCGACGAAGCGCTTGGAGCGCACCCAGTCGACGAAGGCGCCGCCGGGCACCTGCCCGAACAGGCTGAACAGCCCGCCGATGGTGAGAACCAGCCCGATGTCGGACTGGGTCCAGCTCTGGGACGTGAAGTAGACCGCCACGAACGGGCCGAAGCCCGTCTGCAGGTTGGCGACGAAGAACGTGAAGGCGTCGAGGCCGCGGCTGCTGGTCGGCGAGGGCGCCGGCTTCTCGCCGCGCCGGACCGCCGCGCCGGTCCGGAGCGGGTCCTGGCGCGACGCATCCTGCCTCGGGTCCTGGCGGGGGTCCGGTCGCATCTCGGAACGAGGGACCTCCCGGTCACGGTGGGCGAGGGTGCGGCGGTGGGCCTGGCGCGGGCGCGTCATTTGTCCGGGGGGTTGCGCGCCGCGGCCTGGTCGGCGTCGGGGGTGGGGGCGGCCGGCGCCGTCGCGGCCGCCGGGGGCGTCGCGGTGCCGGCGGGCGCGGCTGCGGTCGGGGCGGGCGCCGCCGGGCTCGGCACCGGACCGGCCGGACCCAGAACGACGATCGGGTCGCCGGGCTTGTACTCGGGCGAGACCCGCACCTGGTTGCGGTTGAGCTGCAGCACCGCCCGGCCCGGCTTGTTGTCGGCCGAGAAGTGCAGGGCGCGCCAGTCGACCGCGATCTTGCGCGAGCCGACGCCGAGGAAGCCGCCGAAATCGATGATGGCGGCGCGGGGCTTGCCGTCCCGGTCGACGATGATGTCGATGATCCGGCCCATGTCCTCGGCGGCGGCGCTGCGCACCGGCTTGCCGATGACGCTGTCGTAATCCTGGGTGTCGAGGACCGTCGCCGGCGTGCCGGGCGGGATCGCCGGCGCCTGCGCGGCAGGGGCGGCCGGAGCCTGTGCCGCGGGAGCTTGTGGCATCGGGGCTTGGGTCGCGGCCGGCGGGTTCGCGGGCGCGGCCGGCGCCGGGCTTGCGGGGGCTTGTGCCGCCGGAACGGGCGCCTGGACGGCGGGAGGCTGCGCGGCGGGGGCGGGCGCCGCCGCCGGCGGCTTCCCGGCATCCGCGGGCGCCGAGCCCTGCTGCGCGTGGGCCGCTCCGGCGACCGAGAGCACGGCGCAGGCCGTCAGGATCAACCGCAGGGTTCCGGGCAAGCAGGCCTCTCGCAGGGTCATGCGACGCATCCCCCGGGCAACCGCCGCCGAGGCCGGGAGTTCCGGCCGCGCGGATCCCGGCGACGCGCCGGGATGGGGGACGAACGCGGCGAAGGTGTGGGGGCGGGGCGGCAGGGGCAGCCGGGCGGGCGCGTCACCGCCGCGGTCGAGCCGTCGAGCAGACATCGTGGGCCTCCGGGGCGGGCCGCGCGGCCCGCCCGAGCATCGGTCGTCGGGTTGTCGCGGCGGGGTGCGGCCCGCGCCGGGCGAACCGGCGGGCCCGCGCCGCGGAGGCCGCACAGTGCGGCGCACCGGGCGAGGTTGTCCAGGCGGATGCGCACGGTCCGGCACGGATTGCGGGGGAGTGTTGTTCTACGGGCGGGGCCGGACGGGTCGGGAGATCGCCCAAGGGAGATTGCCCAAGGGAGATTGCCCAAGCGTGCGGGTGGCGGCGCCGGAGGGACGACGCTACATCGCGGGCATTGTCCGGAGCCCGCCCGATGCCCGCCTCGCCCCTTCGCCTCGGCGTCAACGTCGATCACGTCGCCACCCTGCGCAACGCCCGCGGCGGCACGATGCCGGATCCGGTGCGGGCGGCGCACGCGGCGATCGCTGCCGGGGCCGACGGCATCACCGCCCACCTGCGCGAGGATCGCCGCCACATCCGCGACGCCGATGTCGAGCGGCTGCGGCGCGAGATCGACCGGCCGCTGAACTTCGAGATGGCGGCGACCGACGAGATGGTGGCCATCGCCCTGCGGCTGCAGCCCCATGCCGCCTGCCTGGTGCCGGAGAAGCGCGAGGAGCGCACCACCGAGGGCGGGCTCGACATCGTCGGCGGCCGCCAGCACCTCGCGCCCGCGATCGCCCGCCTCGTCGAGGCCGGGGTGCGGGTCTCGCTCTTCGTCGAGCCGGAGGTGCACGTGATGGAGGCCGCCCGGGCGCTCGGCGCTCCCGTGGTCGAGCTGCACACCGGCACCTATTGCGAGGCGGTGATCGCCGGGGATGCGGGCGCGGTGCGGGCCGAGCTCGCCCGCCTCGCCCGCGCCGCCGAGCACGGCCACGCCCTCGGCCTCGAGATCCATGCCGGGCACGG
Source organism: Methylobacterium ajmalii (assembly GCF_036448855.1). Taxonomy (NCBI): domain Bacteria; kingdom Pseudomonadati; phylum Pseudomonadota; class Alphaproteobacteria; order Hyphomicrobiales; family Methylobacteriaceae; genus Methylobacterium; species Methylobacterium ajmalii. The sequence continues at coordinate 19,408 of NZ_JAZFXT010000031.1, read as the reverse complement.
CCTGACGGTCGACAGCGTCGGCCCGGTCGCCGCCCTGCCCCAGGTGCGCGAGCTCAACATCGGCCACGCGCTGATGGCCGAGGCGATCTTCGACGGGCTGCCGGCGGCGATCCGGGCGATGCGGGCCGCGATGGACGCCGCTCGCGTCGCGAGCGCCGCATGATCGTCGGCATCGGCTCCGACCTCTGCGACATCCGCCGCATCGAGCGCTCGCTCGAGCGCTTCGGCGACCGCTTCACCCACCGGGTCTTCACCGAGGGCGAGCGGGCCCGCAGCGACCGCCGCGCCGCCCGGGCGCCCTCCTACGCGAGGCGCTTCGCCGCCAAGGAAGCCTGCGCCAAGGCGCTCGGCACCGGCATGAGCCACGGCGTGTTCTGGCGCGACATGGAGGTGGTGAACCTGCCGGGCGGCCGCCCGACCCTGCGGCTCACCAACGGCGCCGCCGAGCGCCTCGCCGCCCTGATGCCGCCGGGCCATCGCCCGGTGGTCCACGTGACGCTCACCGACGATCCCCCGCTCGCCCAGGCCTTCGTGATCATCGAGGCGCTGCCCGAGGGGCAGAGTCCCGCTTGAGCGGCACGCCGTCGCCGGGGGACAAGGCCGAACGGACCGATTCGCCCACTCCGCCGCGCCGCGTTGCGGGCGGGCAAGCGTTGGTCTAGACCCCCCGCACCGCGCAAAAAGCCGGCCGCGTGCCCTCGGCGGGTGCCCAGGCGTATTCTGCACGGACCGCCGGAGAGACGAGCATGGATCGCGCACGCACGGACCAGGACCTGAAACGCGGCAAGGATGCCGGCCTCTGGGACTCGATCAAGGAGACCGTCAAGGTCGGCGTCCAGGCGCTGCTGATCGCCCTGGTGGTCCGCACCCTGCTGTTCCAGCCGTTCAACATCCCGTCCGGCTCGCTGATCCCGACCCTCCTGATCGGCGACTACCTCTTCGTGTCGAAGTACTCGCTCGGCTACTCGAAGTACTCGCTGCCGCTGAGTGAATACCTGCCGTTCGAGGCCAAGGGCCGGATCTGGGGCGCGGAGCCCAAGCGCGGCGACATCGTGGTGTTCAAGCTGCCGAAGGACAACGCCACCGACTACATCAAGCGGGTGATCGGCCTGCCGGGCGACCGGATCCAGGTGATCGAGGGCGTGCTCAACATCAACGGCCGGGCGGTCAAGCGCGAGCGCATCGCGGATTACTCGACCACCGACGCCTTCGGCCAGCCGACCCTGGTGCCGCAATACCGCGAGACCCTGCCCAACGGCGTCACCCACGAGATCATCGAGCGCGACGGCGACCGCGGCCTGTGGGACAACACCCAGGTCTACACCGTGCCGGCGAACCACTTCTTCATGATGGGCGACAACCGCGACAACTCGACCGATTCGCGCGATCTCGGCAATGTCGGCTACGTGCCGTACGAGAACCTGATCGGCCGGGCCGAGGTGATCTTCTTCTCGATCGACGAGGGCGCGGCCGCCTGGCAGATCTGGAACTGGCCGTGGACGGTGCGCTGGAACCGCCTGTTCAAGCCGATCCACTGACGGGAGCCCGAGCGTGAGCGACGCCGAGCCCGCGGAGCGGGCCGACACCCAGCCCGACGCCGCCCTCCCGGTTTCCGGCACCGCGGGGCCGGGCGAGGCCCCGCCGCGGCGCAAGCGCGGGATGCGGCGGCGGCCCGACCTCTCGGTGCTTGAGGAGCGCATCGGCCATCGCTTCGCCGACCGCGACCTGCTGATCCGGGCGCTGACCCATGTCAGCGCGACCAACGGGAAGAACAGCTACCAGCGCCTCGAATTCCTCGGCGACCGGGTGCTCGGGCTCGCGGTGGCCGACGGGCTCTACAACGCGCTGCCGGGCGCCGACGAGGGCGACCTGTCGCGCCGCCTGTCGAGCCTGGTGCGGCGCGAGAGCTGCGCCATCGTCGCCAATGCCTGGGAGGTCGGGCCGCACCTGAACCTCGGCGGCGGCGAGGTCCATGGCGGCGGCCGGCGCAACGCCGCGATCCTCGCCGACGTCTGCGAGGCGATCCTGGGGGCGATCTTCCTCGATGCCGGCTACGGCGCCGCCAAGGCGGTGATCGACCGTGCCTTCGAGGCCGACCGCCAGACCGAGGGGACCCGCAGCCGCGACCCGAAATCGGCGCTCCAGGAATGGGCGCAGGCGCAAGGCTGGCCGACCCCGACCTACGTGGTGGTGGAACGGTCCGGGCCCGACCACGCGCCGCAATTTCACATCGAGGCCCGGGTCACCGGGACCGAGCCCGGCCTCGGCATCGGCGGCTCCAAGCGGCTGGCCGAGCAGACGGCCGCGCGCGCGCTCCTGCTGCGCGAGGGGCTGTGGACCGGGGACGAGCCCGGGGAGCAACCAGAATGATCGACGACGACACCACACCCGAGACCGACGATCCCGGCCTGCCGGAGACCGCCGCCCCCGATACCGCGCCGCCCGAAGCGCCGCCGCCCAAGGACACCCGGGCGGGCTTCGTCGCCCTGATCGGCGTGCCGAATGCCGGCAAGTCGACCCTGCTCAACAGCCTCGTCGGCACCAAGGTGTCGATCGTGTCGCGCAAGGTGCAGACCACCCGGGCGCTGGTGCGCGGCATCGCCATGGAGGGCAACGCGCAGATCGTCCTCGTCGACACCCCCGGCATCTTCGCGCCGAAGCGCCGCCTCGACCGGGCGATGGTGACCTCGGCCTGGAGCGGCGCGGCCGACGCCGACGCGGTCTGCCTCCTGATCGACGCCCGCAAGGGGGTGGACGAGGAGGTCGAGGTGATCCTCACCCGGATGCCGGACCTGAAGCGCCCGAAATACCTGGTGCTCAACAAGATCGACCTGATGGCCCGCGAGCGCCTGCTGGCGCTCGCCGCCGCGCTCCACGAGCGGGTGAAGTTCGAGCGCATCTTCATGATCTCGGCGCTCACCGGCGACGGGGTCGACGATCTGCGCCGGGAACTCGCCGGCCGGATGCCGCCGAGCCCCTGGCTCTACCCCGAGGACCAGGTCTCCGACGCGCCGCTGCGGATGCTCGCCGCCGAGATCACCCGCGAGAAGATCTACGACCGGCTGCACGAGGAACTGCCCTATTCCTCGACCGTCGAGACCGACCAGTGGCAGGTCCGGCCCGACGGCTCGGTGCGGATCGAGCAGACGATCTTCGTCGAGCGCGAGAGCCAGCGCTCGATCGTCCTCGGCAAGGGCGGGCAGACCATCAAGGCCATCGGCCAGGCCGCCCGGATCGACATCGCGGAGGCGGCCGAGACCAAGGTCCACCTCTTCCTGTTCGTGAAGGTGCGGGAGAACTGGGCCGACGACCCGGAGCGCTACCGCGAGATGGGCCTGGAATTCCCCCGCGGCTGACGTGACCGACCCGATCGCCCGGCCGGGCGTCTACGGCCATCCGCCCGCCGACCTCGCCGCCGTCCCGGACGGCGCGGTGCAGCTCTCCCCCCTGGTCCCCGGGAGCGAGTCCCTCGAGGACCTCGCCCCCGGCGCCCTCGACAGCCTGACCGTGCTGGCCCCGCCCGGCACCCTCGAGCGGCGCCACACCCTGGCGCTGGCCTTGCGCGCCCTCGCCCCCGGCGGGGCGCTGACCGTGCTCGCCCCGAAGGACAAGGGCGGCTCGCGGCTCGCCCGCGAACTCTCGGGCTTCGGCTGCCGCCTCGACGAGAGCGCCAAGAGCCATCACCGGATCGTCCGCACGGTTCGGCCCGACGCGCCGTCCGGGCTCGACGCGGCGATCGCCGAGGGCGCGCCGCGGCGCGACGACGGCCTCGGCCTGTGGACGCAGCCGGGCATCTTCTCGTGGAACCGGATCGATCCCGGCACCGCCCTGCTGATCGAGACCCTGCCCGCCCTGTCCGGACGCGGTGCCGATCTCGGCTGCGGCCTCGGCATCCTCGCCCACGCCGTGCTGGCCTCGCCCAAGGTGACGGCGCTCGCCCTCGTCGACAACGACCGCCGGGCGGTCGAGGCGTCCCGGCGCAACGTCGACGAGCCGCGCGTGACGGTGACATGGGCCGATGCCCGCGCCGCCGACGCGGTGCCGGAGCGCCTCGACTTCGTGGTGATGAACCCGCCCTTCCACGACGGCGGCGCCGAGGACCGGGCGCTGGGCCAGGCCTTCATCCGCCGCGCCGCCGCGGCCTTGCGGCCGGGCGGCACGCTGTGGCTCACCGCCAACACCCATCTGCCCTACGAGGCGACGCTCGGCGAGGTGTTTCGCGAGGTCACGCAGCGGGCCGCCGCGCAGGGCTACAAGATCCACGAGGCGCGCAAATGAGCCGCACGCGATGAGCGGGAAGGCCAAGGTCCCGTCGGTCCGGCTCGACCGGCTGCTCGCCAATCTCGGCTACGGCTCGCGCCGCGAGATCCAGATGCTGGCTCGCGCCGGCACGATCGTGCTCGACGCCGCACCCCTGCTGGACGCCGACCGGCGCATCGCCCTCGATCCCGACCTGCCGGCCCGTCTCACCGTCCAGACCAGGCCCCTCGACCCGCTCCCCGGGGTGGCGCTGATGCTGCACAAGCCGCTCGGCGTCACCTGCTCGCACAAGGAGGCCGGCCCGCTCGTCTACGGCCTGCTGCCGCCGCGCTGGCGCCGCCGCGAGCCGCCGCTCTCCACCGTCGGCCGCCTCGACAAGGAGACCTCCGGCCTCCTGCTGCTGACCGACGACGGGGCGCTCCTGCACCGGATCATCTCGCCGAAGGCCAGCGTCTCGAAGCGCTACCGGGTGACACTCGATCGCCCCCTGCGCGGCGACGAGGGTGCGATCTTCTCCTCCGGCACCCTGATGCTGGAGGGCGAGGAGAAGCCGCTCCTGCCGGTCGATCTCGAGGTCCACGGCCCGACGAGCGCCGCCGTGACCCTGACGGAGGGGCGCTACCACCAGGTCCGGCGGATGTTCGCGGCGGTCGGCAACCACGTGACGGCGCTGCACCGCGACCGGGTCGGGGCGCTGGACCTGCCGGCGGACCTGGAGCCCGGTCAGTACCGGGTGATGGGGGAGGAGGATGTGGCGCGGGTGTTCGGGCAGGGGTGAGCGGGTGACGCCCGTCCGGCGAGGACGGATCCGCCTATCAGACGGCGCGGTTCGTCTCTCTCGCCGCGCGGCGAACCCACATCCACGTCGGCACGCGAACCAATCTCCCTTTTTCGTCGGCCGGCCGTACCGGACACGACCCGCCGCCGCTCCGGGGTTCGATCCTCCGCCCGACGCGGCTTGTGCGATGCCGCACCGGCCGCGTTACCGGCTGCTGCCAAGTATCCGATGATCGTTGTATCGTCGTTGCCGCTCGTTCATTCATGTAACATCGTTCCCGAGTCGAGGAAGACGATGTCGAGCGGCACCGCGACTTTCTGGATCATCATCGCCGCCGTGAGCGCCTCGTTCGGTGCCCTGCATGGGCTCCTGTTCAGCGACGGGCCGACGCTCGCGGGCATCCTGTACGGGACCTTCATCGGCCTTTTCACCATCGCCTACCAGCGCGGCGTCTTCCTCGCCGGCTACAGCGAGCGACTGCGGCGGCTGCCCACGCCGGCCTACGTCGTCGCTGCCGAGATCAGCCTCGTGCTGGTGATCGTCGTCGGCATGGCGCTGACCGGCCTGCTCCTCTGGACGCTCGGCATCGTCGACAAGCCGCTCATGGGGGCGATCACGCCGAAGCTCTCGACCATTCCCTTCGCCCTGGTCATGTCGGCCATCATCGTGTCGGTCCTGCGGGTGCGCGACCTGATCGGCGGCGAGACGTTCGTGAACCTCATTCTCGGGCGCTACCACCGCCCGGTCAGGGAGGAGCGCGTCTTCCTTTTTCTCGATCTCGTCGGTTCGACGGCCTACGCGGATCGAAACGGCGACGTCGCCGCGCAGGAACTGCTGACGGCGGTCTTCTCGGCGATCGCCGAGCCGGTGCGTCGGCATCGCGGACAGGTCGACGATTACGTGGGCGATCAGGTGATCGTCTCCTGGCCGCTCGCGCGAGGCATCGAGCGGGCGCGCTGCGTTGCCTGCATCTTCGCGATCCGCCAGGTTCTCGACCGCGACCGGGCAAGCTGGCTCGCACGCTTCGGCCTGGTGCCCGAACTGCGCGCGGCCCTGCACGGCGGCAGCGTGGTGACGGCGGAGGTGGGCGTCGACCGGCACAAGATCGCGTATTTCGGCGACGTCATGAACACGACCGCCCGGCTCGAAGGGCTGTGCCGCGAGACGAAGCGCGACGTGCTGATCTCGGAGGCCGTCCTCGCGCGGCTGCCGGCCCTGCCGGAGGGGATCGAGGCCGAGGCGCTCGGTTCGTACCGGCTGCGCGGGCGGAGCGGGACAATGGCGGTGCATGCGCTCGCGGACCGGCGCAGGCCGCGGTTCGTCGGTCCCCTCGCGGAGGTCGACGCCGACCGCCGGGTGGCAGGGCGGGGTTACGCCGCCCTGCGCGGCTGACGAGCGTCGTCTGCGAGATCATCGGCCCGTGTGACGGGCCGATGCGTTCCGGGCCGCCTCTATCCCAGGGTCGTCAGATCCTGGAACCAGTGCTGCGCCTGGGTGTACCCCTTTACCTTCCCCGAGAGCGCGTGCGGGTTGGTGTCGTGCACGACCCAGACCTGCACCGCGTCGTCCACCACGATCTCGTGGATGCGCGCCAGCATCTTGTCCTGCTCGGCCGGGTCGAAGCTCGCCCGCACCGCGTCGCAGAGCCGATCCACCTCCGGGTTGCGGTAGTGGCTCCAGTTCACGCCGGTCGGGGCGACCTGCTTCGAATCGTAGAAGCGCAGGATGGCGTAGAGCGGGTCGGAGGTGACGTACGCGATGTTGCTGCCGGTGACGCCCTTCAGCGACGGGTCGGCGGCGCCCTGGCGCCAGGCGGTGTAGGCGACCTCGAGCTCGACCGCCCGGAACTCGACCGCGATCCCGACCTCGGCCCAACTCTGCTGCACGAACTCGTTGATCGGCAGCGACAGCATCTGGCCCGAGCCGCCGGTCGGGATGATGAAGGTCGTGCGCAGCGGGTTCTGGGGCGAGTAGCCGGCCTCCCCCACCAGCTTGCGGGCCTGGTCGACGTCGTACTTGATCTGGAAGCCCGGCTTGCCGAACCACGGGCTCGAGGGCTGCACCTGGCCGACGGCCGGGGTGGCGAGCCCGCCCATCAGCGCCGCCACCCCGTCGCGGTCGATGGCGAGGTTGGCGGCCTTGCGCAGGCGCAGGTCGCGCCACGGGCTGCCCTCCAGCATCGACAGGTGGTAGTTCCAGACATGCGGCGTGTCGTTGCCGGTCACCCGCATGCCCGCACCCTTGAGGCGCGGCACCGCGTCGGGGGCGGGCAGCTCGATCAGGTCGGCATTGCCGGAGAGAAGGGCGTTGGCCCGCGCTAGGTCCTCGGGAATGCAGGCCAGCGTCAGCTTGGCGAGCCGCGGCATCCGCTTGGCGTTCCAGTAAGTCTCGTTCGGCACGAGGTCGAGCCGCACACGCGGCACCAGGGCGGCCAGCCGATAGGGGCCGGTGCCCGAGGGCTGGAACGCGAACTTGGTCCAGTCCCGCCCGACCGCCTCGTACTGCGCCGGCGACGAGATCAGGAACCACAGCATCTGGTAGGGAAACAGCGCGTCGACCGCCTTGGTGGTGACCTGCACCGTCATCGGGTCGAGCTTCTTGTAGGAGGCCACCGAGGGCAGGCGCGGGCGCACCTGCGAGGCCTGGCGCTGGTCGTAGTGGGGCGCCTTGGCGTCCAGCACCTTGTCGAAGTTCCAGATCACCGCGTCGGCGTCGAACCCTGAGCCGTCGTGGAACTTGACCCCCTCGCGCAGGCGGAAGATCCAGTTGCGGCGATCCGCGGCGTCGCTCTCCCACGCGGTGGCGAGCCCCGGCACCAGCTTGCCCGGCCGGTCGGCGACGTCGAGCTCCCAGGCGACCAGGGGATCGTAGAGGGTGAGCCCGGTGAACTGGTAGCCGCCGGCACCCCGGTCCGGCTGGCCGGTGGTGAGCGGCAGGTCGAACAGCGAGATGCCGTAGGTCAGGCTGCCGGACGGCGCCCCCGCCGGGCCGGCGGGGGCTGCCCCTTGCGCGAGCGCGGTGCCGGTGGGCCCGAGCGCCGCGAGGGCGGAGGCTCCGGCGAGCCACTGGCGGCGCGAAAGGGAGGCGTGACGCATCGATGAACCCCGGCAGGCGCGCGGCCGGTCCGGCCGCGTTACGCGCCTGACGTCTGCAAAACGCATGCAAGCACGGGCGGGGATGCGAGCCGGGCCGCTTCGAACCGCTCGCATAAAGACATCTTTATATCTTGATTGCCTCCCCGCCGGGCGGCTGCTATAGGCCCCGTCGAACCGGACGACACGGGAGACGGACCAATGCCGAGCGCGCAGGACTACATCGTCAAGGACATCGCCCTGGCCGATTTCGGCCGCAAGGAGATCGCGATCGCCGAGACCGAGATGCCCGGCCTGATGGCCGTGCGCGAGGAATATGCCGCGAGCCAGCCGCTGAAGGGCGCCAAGATCGCCGGCTCGCTGCACATGACCATCCAGACCGCGGTGCTGATCGAGACTCTGAAGGCTCTCGGCGCCGACATCCGCTGGGTGTCGTGCAACATCTACTCGACCCAGGATCACGCCGCCGCCGCGATCGCCGCCGCCGGCATCCCGGTCTTCGCCATCAAGGGCGAGACCCTGGAGGATTACTGGAACTACACCGCCAAGCTGTTCGAGTGGCATGACGGCGGCATGCCGAACATGATCCTCGACGACGGCGGCGACGCCACGATGTTCGTGCATCTCGGCCTGCGCGCCGAGAACGGCGACACCGCCTTCCTCGACAAGCCGGGCTCGGAGGAGGAGGAGATCTTCTTCGCGCTCCTCAAGCGCATGCTGGCCGAGAAGCCGAAGGGCTGGTTCGCCGGCCTCGCCGACGCGATCAAGGGCGTCTCGGAGGAGACCACCACCGGCGTGCACCGCCTGTACCTGCTCGCCAACGAGGGCAAGCTCCTCTTCCCGGCGATCAACGTCAACGACGCGGTCACCAAGTCGAAGTTCGACAACCTCTACGGCTGCCGCGAGTCGCTGGTCGACGGCATCCGCCGCGGCACCGACGTGATGATGGCCGGCAAGGTCGCGATGGTGGCGGGCTTCGGCGACGTCGGCAAGGGCTCGGCCGCCAGCTTGCGCAACGCCGGCTGCCGCGTGATGGTCTCGGAGGTCGATCCGATCTGCGCGCTCCAGGCCGCGATGGAAGGCTACGAGGTCACCACCATGGAGGATGCCGCGCCGCGCGCCGACATCTTCGTGACCGCGACCGGCAACAAGGACGTCATCACCCTCGACCACATGCGGGCGATGAAGGACCGGGCCATCGTCTGCAACATCGGCCACTTCGACAACGAGATCCAGGTCGCGGGTCTCAAGAACCTGAAGTGGCAGAACATCAAGCCGCAGGTCGACGAGATCGAGTTCGCCGACGGCCACCGCATCATCCTCCTGTCGGAGGGCCGCCTGGTGAACCTCGGCAACGCCATGGGCCACCCGTCCTTCGTGATGTCGGCCTCGTTCACCAACCAGACGCTGGCCCAGATCGAGCTCTGGACCAACCCGGGCAAGTACGAGAAGAAGGTCTATACTCTGCCCAAGGCCCTCGACGAGAAGGTCGCGGCGCTTCATCTCGAGAAGATCGGCGTCAAGCTGACCAAGCTGCGCGACGACCAGGCCGCCTATATCGGCGTGAAGACCTCCGGTCCGTTCAAGCCCGATCACTACCGCTACTGATCGGCAGCGTCGTCATCCAATGACGGGGTGGGAGCCCGGCCGCGAGGCCGGGCTCTTCTTTTTGCGTGTACGCTCGTCGCTCACGGTTGTGTGTTTTTCAACCTATCGAATGTTCTTTCTTTGTTCTGTCACCAGTGTGGCATTTCTGTGCTCTTGACGGTGCTCCGCGCCGCCATCGTCGGCCTTGCCGCAATTCACCCCTTCCGGGCCGAATCCGCGCCGCGCTAAGCTCGCGCCGAATCTGTGGTGAGGGGTGCCGATTCGCGGTCGCGGACGGTCCCGGCGTTCATCAGGCGTAGCGTTGAGGTCGCAAAGGCGTGCCGGTCCGGTCGAGGACCGGCGCGCCGGTTCGCGTGGAGACGGACGGGTCATGGGGGTTGGACGAACGTCGCGGCGGCTCGGCGGCCGCGCGGGCGCCGGCATTTTGGGCGGCGCACTCGGCCTGGCGGCCGCCGCCCAGGCGGCGGAGACGGCCCCGGGGCTGCACGCGCACAACGCCGTCGGCTTCGCGGTGCTGATCGGGCTGACGATCTTCGCCACCATCCTGTCGCTGCTCTACCTGCGCGAGCGGGCCCGCTGGACCCGGCGCGAGCACACCCTGACGACCGAGCTCGCCGAGCTGCGCGGCGCCCACGACCGGGCCGACCTGCTGCTCGGCTCCGAGCCGCAGGTCGTCGTGACCTGGGATGCCCGCGGCGAGCCGCGGATCGAGGGCGACGTCGGCATCACCGCCGAGGCCGCCCGGGCCGGCTCGCCCCGCCGCGTGCTCGCCTTCGGGTCCTGGCTGGTGCCCGCCGACGCCGCCGCCCTCGACGCCGCGGTCGAGGCGCTGTGCGGGCGCGGCGAGCGCTTCCGCCGCACCGTCCACACCCTCCAGGGCCGCACCGTCGAGGCGCAGGGCCAGGCGGTCGGCGGCCAGGCGCTGCTGCGCCTGCGCGAGCTCACCGGCGAGCGGCGCGAGCTGGTCGAGCTGCGCGCCACCCTGGAGGAGGCCCGCCACGGGCTGTCGGCGCTCGCCGGCCTCCTCGACGCGATTCCCCAGCCGGTCTGGCGCCGCGGCCGCGACGGCCGCCTGGCCTGGGCCAACGCCGCCTACGTCACCGCCGCGGAGGCCGGCGACGTCGACCACGCGGTGCGGGAGAGCGCCGAGCTGCTGGAGCGCTCCGCCCGCGAGGAGGCCGATCGCCGCCGCTCCCGCGGCGCCGGCAACCCGCTCCGGGTCTCGGCCGTGGTGGCGGGCGCGCGCCGCATCCTCGACGTCACCGAGGTGGCGACCGATTCCGGCACCGTCGGCATCGCGGTCGACGTCTCGGAGCTCGAGAGCGTGCGCGCCGACCTGCAGCGCCAGATGGACGCCAACGTCCGCACCCTCGACCAGCTGCCCACCGCGGTGGCGATGTTCGACGCGCGCCAGCAGCTGATCTTCCACAACGCCGCCTACCGCCAGCTCTGGGATCTCGACCCCGGCTTCCTGGAGAGCCGGCCGCTCGACGGCGAGATCCTCGACGCCCTGCGCAACGCCCGCAAGCTGCCCGAGCAGGCGGATTTCCGCAGCTGGAAGGCCGGGGTGCTCGGCGCCTACCGGGCGGCGGAAGCGCAGCAGAACTGGTGGCACCTGCCCGACGGGCGGACGCTCCGCGTCCTCGCCGACCCGAACCCGCAAGGGGGGCTGACCTACCTGTTCGAGGACGTCTCCGAGCGGGTCCACCTCGAATCGCGCTACAACGTCCTGATGCAGGTGCAGAGCGAGACGCTCGACACCCTGCGCGAGCCGGTGGCGGTGTTCGGCACCGACGGGCGGCTGAAATTCGCCAACCGGGCCTTCGCCCAGGTCTGGCGCATCACCCCGGAGATGCTGGAGGTCCAGCCCCATATCGACCAGGTGATCGCGGCCTGCCGCACGTTGAGCCCGGCCGAGGAGCCCTGGACCCAGATCCGCGAGGCGGTGACCGGCCTCGTCGATGCCCGCCACGGCCTGACCTGCCGCCTGGCGCTCGCCGACGGCACCATGCTCGACTGCGCCGCCGAGCCGCTCCCCGACGGGGCGACGCTGCTCACCCACATCGACGTGACGGCGAGCGTCAACGTCGAGCGGGCGCTGACCGACAAGAACGAGGCGCTGGAGCGCACGACGCGGCTGCGCGACGAGTTCGTGCACCACGTCTCCTACGAGCTGCGCTCGCCGCTCACCAACATCATCGGCTTCACCGAACTCCTCGGCGACGAGACCGTCGGCGCTCTCAATCCGCGCCAGCGCGAATACGCCGACCACATCATGCGCTCCTCGGCGGCGCTCCTCGTCATCATCAACGACATCCTCGACCTCGCCTCGATCGATGCCGGCTCGATGGAGCTGACGCGCGAGCGGGTCGACGTGCAGACCACGATCGCGGCGGCGGTGCGGGGCATCGGCGACCGGCTGGCGGAGGCCGACATCGCCCTCGTCCTCGACGTGCCGGCCGACATCGGCAGCTTCGTCGCCGACGGCAAGCGCATCCGCCAGATCCTGTTCAACCTCCTGTCCAACGCGGTCGGCTTCTCGGCCCCGGGCCAGCAGGTGCGGGTCTGCGCCCGCAAGGACGGCGAGAGCCTGGTGCTGGAGGTGGCCGACCAGGGCCGCGGCATGCCGCCCGAGGTGATGGCGCGGGTCTTCGAGCGCTTCGAGAGCCATACGCTGGGCACCCGCCACCGCGGCGTCGGCCTGGGGCTCTCGATCGTGCGCTCCTTCGTGGAGCTGCATGGCGGACGCATCGACATCGCGTCGGCGCCCGGGACCGGCACCCGGGTGACCTGCACCTTCCCGGTCGGCGACGGCGAGGCCCATCTGGCGGCGGCCGAATAGGCCGCGCGGTCCGAACAGGCCGCGCGCGAGGATCGCCCCGGGCGCATCGTCGCGGTCCCCCGGGAAGGGCCGGGAAAGTTTAAGGTTCATGCGCTATCACCGACGGGATTGGCCCCGGACGGGCCCGTGAGCGAGGATGGCGGAGTGGACCAGGAGGGCATGGCCGAGCGCACACCCTGGGAGATCGTGCTGCCGGACGAGAGCGCGACCGAGGATCTCGGCCGCTTCCTCGCCGAGATCCTGCGGCCCGGCGACCTGGTGGCGCTCTCCGGCGGGCTCGGCGGCGGCAAGACGACGCTGGCCCGGGCGATCATCCGCGACATCGTCGGCGACCCCGGGCTCGAGGTGCCGAGCCCGACCTTCACCCTCGTCCAGCCCTACGAGGGCCGGAACGGGCAGGCCGTGGTCCATGCCGACCTCTACCGCCTGCGCGGCCCCGACGAGCTGGTCGAGCTCGGCTTCGACGAGCTGACCGAGCGGGCGATCGCGCTCGTCGAGTGGCCCGACCGGCTGCCGCCGCGCCACGGCCCGACGCTCGCCATCGACCTCTCCCTCAAGCCCGAATTCGGCGACGACGCCCGGCTCGTGCGCCTCATCGGCGGCGGGGGCCTGGGCGGCCGGCTGATGCGGGCCCGCGCGCTGCGCGTGCTCCTCGACCGCTCCGGCTGGGGCGAGGCCGAGCGCACCCACATGCAGGGCGACGCCTCAAGCCGCGCCTACGAGCGCCTGACCAACCCGGACGGCGCCAAGGCGGTGCTGATGATCTCGCCGCCCAAGGCCGACGGGCCGCCGGTGCGCGACGGCAAGCCCTACAGCGCCATCGTCCATCTCGCCGAGAGCGTGCACGCCTTCGTGGCGATGGATCGCGGCCTGCGGGCGCTCGGCCTCTCGGCCCCGAAGATCCTGGGCGAGGACCTGGAGGCCGGCCTCCTGATCCTCGAGGATCTCGGCAGCGAGCCCGTCGTCGACCAGGGCGGCCCGCGGCCCGAGCGCTACGCCGAGGCGGTCAAGGTGCTGGCGCGCCTGCACGGCACCACGCTGCCGACGGTGCTGCCGGTGGCCGAGGGCCGCGACCACGAGGTGCCGCCCTACGACCGCGAGGCGCTGCTGTTCGAGGCAGAGCTGCTGCCCGAATGGTACGCGCCCTTCGTCGCCAACGCGCCGCTGGCGCCGGACGCCCGCGCGGCCTTCGTCGCCGCCTGGAGCGAGGCGCTGGAGCCTCTCGAATCCGAGGCGCGGACCTGGACCCTGCGCGACTACCACTCGCCCAACCTGATCTGGCTGCCCGAGCGCGACGGGATCGAGCGCATCGGCGTGATCGACTTCCAGGACGCGGTGCTCGGCCACCCGGCCTACGACGTCGCCTCGCTGCTGCAGGATGCCCGGGTCGATGCCAGCGCCGAGTTCGAGCTGCGCCTGCTCGGCCTCTACGCCCGCGAGCGCCGGATGCGCGACGCCGAGTTCGACATGCAGGGCTTCGCCCGCGCCTACGCGGTGCTGGCGGCGCAGCGGGCGACCAAGATCCTCGGCATCTTCGCCCGCCTCGACCGGCGCGACGGCAAGCCGGGCTACCTCGCCCACCTGCCGCGCATCGAGGGCTACCTCGCCCGCAACCTCGCCCACCCGGCGCTTTCCGGCGTCCGGGCCTGGTACGCGCAGCACCTGCCGCGCCTCTGCCCGGCCGAATCCTGACCGATCGACGAAGCGCCGCACCGATGACCGACACCCCGCCTCCCGCCGTGACGCGCGCCTTCGTGCTGGCCGCGGGCCTCGGCAAGCGCATGCGCCCGATCACCACCACCACGCCCAAGCCCCTGGTCGAGGTCGCCGGCAAGTCGCTGGTCGACTACGCCCTCGACCGGATCGCCGAGGCCGGCATCCCCGAGACGGTGGTGAACGTGCACTACCTCGCCGACCTGATGGAGGCGCATCTCGTGCGCCGCCGCGGCGGCCCGGCCATCACCATCTCGGACGAGCGCGACAAGCTGCTCGAGACCGGCGGCGGGGTGAAGAAGGCGCTGCCGCTCCTCGGGACGGCGCCGTTCATGGTGCTCAACTCCGATTCGTTCTGGCTCGAGGGGCCGCAGCCGAACCTGCGCCGGCTGGTCGCCGCCTGGGACCCGGAGCGGATGGACATGCTGCTCCTTCTCGCCTCCGCCGCCACCAGCCTCGGCTATGACGGCCCGGGCGACTTCAACATGGACAAGGAGGGCCGGCTGACCCGCCGGGCCGAGCGCGAGGTCTCGCCCTTCGTCTATGCCGGCGTCGCGATCCTGAAGCCCGAGCTGTTCGCCGACACGCCGGAGGGCTCGTTCTCCCTCAACCTGCTGTTCGACCGCGCGATCGAGGCGGACCGCCTGTTCGGGCTCCGCCTCGACGGGCAATGGCTCCATGTCGGCACGCCGGAGGCGCTGCGCGACGCCGAGGAGCGGGTGAAGGCGAGCGCGGCGCAGCCGTGAGCGGATGGAGGAGGGCGGCCGTCCTTGGTGGATGGCTCATCCCTCGATCGTGCAGAACGGTTTGGAAAAGAAGAGGCACGGGTCTTCCGGGGCCGCGACCCCGCCGGCCCCCCACACGGACCCCGTCATGCCCCCCGGCTTCTCGATCGGCCCCCTCGACGACCTCGGCGCGGTGCTGGCGCTCAATGCCGCCCACGTCGCCGAAACCTCGCATCTCGACGAAGCGGCACTGCGGGCGCTCCGCGACCAGGCCTTTCTCGCCGCCGCCGTGACCGGGCCCGAGGGGCTGTCGGCCTTCCTGATCGCCCTCGACCAGGACGCCGCCTACGCCAGCCCCAACTTCCGCTGGTTCCGGGAGCGCTATCCCCGCTTCGTCTATGTCGACCGGATCGTCACCGCCCCGGCGGCGCGCGGCCGTGGGCTGGCGCGGGCGCTCTACCGGACCCTGTTCGCGCGGGCCGCCGCGGCCGGCCACGACCGCATCGCCTGCGAGGTCAACCGCCTGCCGCCGAACCCGGGCTCCGACGCCTTCCACGCCGCCCTCGGCTTCGCGGAGGTCGGCAGCGCCGACATCCACGGCGGGACGAAGACCGTGCGCTACCTGATGCGCGAGACCAAGCCATGAGCCGCGCCAAGAGCAGCACGAAGAGCAGCACCAAGGGCAGCACCAAGGGCCTTCGCGAAACCCCTTCCGTGAGCCGGGACGGCCACGTCTTCACCATTCCGCCGGGGCTGCCCTTCCTCGATACCCTGGCCGAGGCGCTGCTGTCGGGCCGCCTCGTCGGCGACCTCGCCGGCGGGCCGTTCGGGCTTGCTGCGGTCACCCTCTACCTGCCGACCCGCCGCGCCGCCCGGGCGCTGGCGGCGATCCTGGCCCGGGAATGCGGCCCGGCCGCGCTGCTCCCCCGGATGGTGCCGCTCGGCGAGGCCGACGAGGCCGAGCTCGACCTCCTGTCGGCGCCGCCCGGCGAGCGCCGCGAGGAGATCCTGCGCCCGCCGATCCCCGCCCTCGAGCGCCGGCTGATCCTCGCCCGCCTGGTCCAGGCCTGGGCCGGCACCGTCGACCGCGGGCTCCTGCCGCTCGGCGACGAGGTGCCGTTCCGGGTGCCGTCCTCGCCGGCCGATGCGGTCGGGCTCGCCGCCGACCTCGAAGGACTGATGGACTCGCTCACCGTCGAGGGCCTGCCCTGGGACGACATCGCGGGCGCCGTCGAGGCCGAGCATTCGCGCTACTTCTCCCTCACCCTCGATTTCGTCCGCATCGCCGCCGAGCACTGGCCGAAGATCCTGGCCGATCGCGGGGTGAGCGATCCGGTCGAGCGCGGCCGCGCCCTGGTGCTGGCAGAGGCCGCGCGCCTCGTGCGCGAGCGCCCGGCCGATCCGGTGATCGTCGCCGGCTCGACCGGCTCGGTGCCGGCCACCGCCCGGCTCATCGCCGCCATCGCCGGTCTGCCCCGCGGCGCCGTGGTGCTGCCGGGCCTCGACCGCGACCTCGACGAGGCCGGCTGGAGCGCGATCGACCCTGCCGGCGACGGCGAGGCGGCGGCCCATGCCCACCCGCAGGCGGTGCTGCACCGCTTGGTCGGCAAGGACTTCCTCGCGGTCGAGCGCGCCGAAATCGTGCCGCTCGGCACGCCGAGCCCGGCCGCCGCGGCCCGGGCGGGCCTCCTGTCCCAGGCCCTGCGCCCGGCCGAGACGACCGATGCCTGGGCCGATCTCGACCCGGCGTTCCGCGATCGGCTGGCCCGCGACGGGACCGCCGGGATCCGGGTGGTCGAGGCCGCCGACGAGCGCGAGGAGGCGCTCGCCATCGCGGTCGCGCTGCGGGAGACATTGGAGCGGCCGGACCGGACCGCCGCCCTGATCACCCCCGACCGGGCGCTGGCGCTGCGCGTCGCCGCGGAACTCCGGCGCTGGGGCATCGTCGCCGACGATTCGGCCGGCGAACCGCTGGCCCGCAGCCCGGCCGGGCGGCTCGCGCGCCTTGCCGCCGACGTCGCGGCGCTGGACGCCAAGCCCGAGCGGGTGCTGGCGCTCCTCGCCCATCCGCTGGTGCGCCTCGGGCTGACCCGCCCCGAGGTGGAGCGCGCGGCGAGCGCGCTCGAGATCGGCGTCTTGCGCGGTCCCGCCCCGGCCAAGGGGTTCGACGGCATCGCCGACGCGCTGCGGCTCGCCCGCACCGAGGAGCGCCCGCACGATCCCCGGCCGCGCCGGCGCCTCACCCCCGAGGACTGGGAGGCGGCCGACGCCCTGCTGGTGCGCCTCGCGGTCGCCTTCCGCGACTTCGCCGCCGACGAGGACGATGCGCCCGACGACCTGATCGCCATCGCGCAGCGCCACCGCGCCACCTGCGACCTCCTCATGGCGGGGCCGGAGGAGGACGGGCAGGAGGACGCAGCCGAGGAGGAAGGTGAGCCCGACGCCTCGGTAGCGGTGCTCGATGCGCTCTTCGACGACATGGAGCTGGCCCAGCCCGGCCTGCTCGCCGGCCGGTTCTCCGACTACCCGGCCTTCTTCACCGCGCTCGCCCGCGAGCGGGTGGTGTCGCGGCGCAACGCCAGCCCGCACCCGCGGCTGCGCATCCTCGGCCTGCTGGAGGCCCGGCTCCTCACCGTCGACCGGGTGGTGCTCGGCGGCCTCGACGAGGGCGTCTGGCCGCCCAAGGCCGAGACCGACGCCTTCCTCAACCGGCCGATGCGCGCCCGGGTCGGCTTGGCCCCGCCGGAGCGGCGCCTCGGCCAGACCGCGCACGACTTCGTCCAGGCCCTCGGCTGCCCGGATGCGATCGTCACCCGCGCCCACAAGCGCGAAGGTGCGCCGACGGTGCCGTCGCGCTTCCTGCAGCGCCTGCGCGCCTTCGCCGGCGAGGCGGCCTGGAAGAGCCTGGTGAAGGGCGGGCAGCGCTTCCGGTCGCTCGCCGCCGCCATCGATGCCGGCCTCGGCCCTGCCGACCTCCCGGTCCTGCCGCGGCCGCGCCGACCGGCGCCCCGGCCCGACCCGGCCCTGTTTCCGCGCTCGCTCAGCGTCACCGAGATCGAGACCCTGGTGCGCGACCCCTACGGGATCTTCGCCCGCCACGTGCTCGGCCTCGACGCCCTGGAGCCGGTGGCGGTGCAGCCGGGCGCCAGCGACCGCGGCACCATCGTGCACGCCGTCCTGGGCGGCTTCGCCGAGCGGTTTCCCGAGGGACTGCCGGCCCTCGACGAGGCCGAGGAGGTCCTCTACGCGCTCGCCGCCAACGCCTTCGCGCCGATCTCCGACGCCTATCCGGAGCTCTACGCCGAGTGGTGGCCGCGCTTCGTGCGCCTCGCCGAGGCGTTCCTGGCCTGGGAGGCCGAGCGCCGCCCGGGCCTGAGGCGGGTGGCGCCCGAGGTCGGCGGGCGCTGGGCGCTCGCCATTCCGGGCGGCCACGTCCTGACCCTGCGCGCCCGCGCCGACCGGATTGAGACCCGCCGCGACGGCGGCCACACCATCATCGACTTCAAGACCGGCCAGCCGCCGAGCGCCCGCGAGGTCTTTGCCGGCTTCTCGCCGCAGCTGCCGCTGGAAGCCGCGATGCTGCAGGCCGGCGCCTTCCGGGGCCTGGAGGCCGCCGCCGAGACTCCGGACCTCCTCTACGTCCGGGCCGGCGGCGGCAAGACGCCCCTCGATCCCGCCCCCCTGAAGCCCCCGCGCGGCGACGGGCGCAGCCTGCCCGAGCTGGTCGAGGCCCATGTCGCGGGCCTGCGCCAGCTCGTCGGCGCCTTCATGGCCGGCGAGGCCTCCTACCTGTCGCGGCCCTACCCGAAATACGCCAAGGCGTATTCGGATTACGACCACCTGGCGCGGGTGCGGGAATGGTCGCTGGTGGAGGGGGAGGAGTGATACCAACGGCGATTTACGCTGACACGTTTGCCCATGTTCGGGATGTGATAGTACTGATGGCGTCTGGCATGGCGATCAGCCAGTTCTAGGGTCTAAACCCGTTCAAGGCGTTGCAAGGATGAGGGAAATGTGACTCGGATCGCCTCCCAGATGGAGGAGGCTATGGCAGAGCTGTTCTGGCTGTCGGACGAACAATGGCAGGCGATGGCGCCGTTCATGCCCACCAACCAGTTCGGCGCTCGTCGCAAGGACGACCGCACCATCCTGTCGGGCATCCTGCACGTCATCAAGTCCGGCTGCCGCTGGAAGGATTGCCCGAGCGAGTACGGCCCTCACACCACCGTCTACAACCGCTTCAACAGATGGGCGCGCCGCCGCTTCTGGACCGGCATGCTGTAGGCCCTGGCCAAAGCCGGATGGTCCGGCGAAGCGGCCGCCCTCGACTCGACCTACGTCAAAGCCCAGCACGCCGCCCACGGCGGAAAAGGGGGCCCGCGAACAGCCC
>NZ_JAZFXT010000030.1:0-47633 GCF_036448855.1 Methylobacterium ajmalii | reverse complement strand
CGGCGAAAAAAGGGGGTCTGCCACCGGCCCGAACCCGACGGATCGGGGCAAGGCGGGCACCAAGCGCCACCTCGTCACCGACGCCCGTGGCACGCCGCTCGGCCTCGTCCTGACGGGTGCCAACTGTCACGACAGCCCGCTGATGGCCCCGACGCTGGAAGCGATCCCGCCCTTGCGCAGCGGGCGGCGTGGACGCCCGCGCCAGCGCCCCGACAAGCTGCACGCCGACAAAGCCTATGATGCCCCCGTGCGGCGGCAGGAGTGCCGGGCGCGGGGGATCAGGTCGCGGATTGCCCGACGCGGCATCGAGAGAAGTGACAGGCTCGGGCGGCACCGCTGGGTGGTCGAGCGCAGCCATGCCTGGTTCAACCGCGCCCGCCGCTTGCCCGTCCGCTACGAACGGCGCGCCGACATCTACGAGGCCTTCACATTCCTGCAGGCCAGCCTCATCACCCTCAACCAGATCAAGAGGTTCTGTTAGGCGCTCTAAATATGCCTGATGCACCGTCTTCGGCGGAGGTCGCCAAGGCGGTGATGTCGGCCGCCATCCTTGCATGCTCGGAGGTCCCCCGGCACCGCCTCGCGGCGTTCCGAACCGCGACATCTGCCTACGAACTTCGCGGCGCGTCTGAGCTACCCCTCGACCAAGCAGTCCGCGTTGTGCTGGCGCGACTGGGTAATTTCCCGTCCATGCTCACGCAACCAGAGGTACGGACGGCGCGTGACGCGCTGCCGATCGGTCTCCTTGCCGAAGAGCTGGTGGAGAGCGACCGTCGCACCGTCCTCATCGGCAAAGAGCCCACGCAGCTAACCGACTTCCAGCTAGACCTCTGGTCGAGGCTGCGCTCGGGTCGGCGCGTCGCAATGGCCGCCCCGACGTCTGCGGGCAAGTCCTTCGTCCTGGAGCGCTTTCTTGCAGCTTCGTTTGAGGATCCCAGCCCACGCTCTGTGGTGTATCTCGTGCCGACGAGGGCCCTTATTACGCAGGTCTCCCGCTCGATTCGCGTTGGCCTGGCTGGCTCCCAGGGGCGTGTGGCCCCACCGGAGGTGCCGACCGTGCCCATTGAGGCGGCTTCAACGCCGCCGGCCCGCGCCGTCTATGTGTTGACGCCCGAGCGAGCGCAAGCTCTGCTCGCGGCCCACCCCGGTTTTGCGGCCGACGCTGTAGTGGTCGATGAGGCGCATCTCGTTGCCGAGGGTGCGCGCGGAGTCAGGCTAAACACTGTCCTGCGAGACTTGATAGAGCGCAAGGCCTCGATCCAGTTGATGTTCGCTAGCCCCGGCGTCAGGAACCTCGACGTATTCGGACGCCTGCTCGGCGTCCCGGATGTGCAGACGCTGCGCTCGCGCGAGCCTACCGTCGCGCAGAACTTCGTTCTCGTACGTGTGGACGACCCGGGCGCCGGGGGGATCTCGCTTCGGCTCGTGGGCGAGGACGGAAGTCGTCTGCTTGTGGGCGAACTCCGGTTGGGCCGCCGGACGACGACTAAAATTGAGAAGCTGGCCAACGTCGCCGCAGCATTGGGACGGGGTACAACGAACATAGTCTATACGAACGGCCAGTCAGACGCGGAGGAGGTCGCGCTTGAACTAGTACGACGGCTGGGCGACAGACCTCTCACCCCAGGACGTGCAGAACTCGCCCGTGTGGCCCGTGAGTCGGTCCACCGCGATTATGCTCTGGTCGGGTGCGCGATGGCCGGCGTCGCGTTCCACTACTCAAACATGCCCACGCAGCTTCGTGTTGCAGTCGAGGATGCCGTGGCCGCTGGTGACGTCGACTACTTGGTATGTACGAGCACCTTGCTTCAGGGTGTGAACCTGCCGGCAAGGAACATCTTCATGTTCCGACCTGAGAAGGGGCAAGGCATCCCGTTGCGGGGCGTTGATTTCTGGAATCTTTCGGGCCGAGCCGGACGCCTGCTGCGAGAGTTCCAGGGCAACATCTTCCTCGTCGATTACGACGACTGGAGGACTGCTCCGCTCGCGGAATCGAGAGACGCACCGCTGCTACCTGCGCTGGACGGAGGGGTTGTTCGAACCACGCGGCTGCTGTCGACGATTGCCGGGCCGACCGGTTCCGCGCCCGACCAAGCAGGGTTTGACGCGGTGTTCATCAGCCTACTGGGCGATTATCGGGACGGCACGCTACCCGCGACGCTTGAAAGGATTTCTCGGGATCACGGGGTCGACAGTCGTCGGGTCGATGCCATCCAGGCCGCAATCTCGACCGCGTCCGGAGTCATCCGCTTGCCACAGGGGGTGCTGCGGCAAAGCCCAGACATCTCGGCCCACAGGCAGCAGCTACTTTATGACCAGCTTAAGGAGCAGGCGTCCGACGACCTTAGGGCAGCTGCCCTCGTACCGAAGTATCCCGACAACAAAAACGCTTATGATTCCTACTGCGCAGTCCTTGAGGCGTGCCACAAGACGCTGCTGGGTCTCCTTGAGCGCAGCCGCCTGCATCGCTTCCTTGCCCTGGTTTGCCTCTGGTGGATGCAGGGCCGTTCGCTGCCGCGGATTGTGCAGAACCAACTGGACAAGGACCCCGGGGAGGACCCGCGGCGCGTCATTCGGGCTACCCTTGAGCTTGTCGAGCGAGACGTTCGCTACCAGTGTGTGAGGTTATTCACGTGCTACGGCGCCATCCTGGCTCAAGTCCTCGGGGACCTCGGCTATCACTCCCTTGCGGGTCGCATACCAGAGTTGCCGCTCTACTTAGAGTTCGGGGCGTCCGACCGTACGACGATCAGCCTTATGTCGCTTGGGATTTCTCGTCCGACGGCGACGCGCTTGAACGGATCTGCGCCTTCGGCGCGGATGGACGTAGCCGCTGTGCTGTCGTGGCTGGCTTCCTCCCCCGACGCGGTATCACGGCTCCCTCCGACAGCGTTGGCGGAGGTTAGGAGCGCTATGCTGAGCATTGTCCCGCCGTCCCGATAGCTGGTGCTGAGGTCACCTTTCGCCGTGCTCGGGGACATGTTAATGTACCGAAGGTTGGGATCACTTGTCCGCCTGTCTGGGGTACGCTGGTGCTCACCGGTCGAATCTCGCTGGCTCTTGGTTTGGGCCTCTGGCCCAACTTCTCTGCTGCTAGCCGGGACAATTTTCGCTGTAATGTAGTCGTCGGGACACCCGCAGGGCAGCCGTGGACGCGGTCGTCCTCCAGAGCGCTCCGGGGTTGTGGCCCAGCGGACCACTGTGCTCTCAGCGATCGTCGCGGTCTGCGGCCTACGCTTGGCGCAGGCGCCAGACCGGCACTCGGTTCGGGTCGAGCCGGGCCCGCCGCTCGGCCATGAACCGGCTGAACGAGGACGTTGCCGACAGGACCGCGTCGCCGATTGCCAGCCGCAGTCGCCGCTGACCGATTTCCTGCACGTCATCCGTCGTGCGCAGCAGATCCCGTACGGAGTAGAGGTCGACAGCGCCCCCCGTGATCAGTGCTGACGCGTCTACCGCGTGGTCGAGGCTGTCGGACCGGCACCATAGCCAAAGCAGGTACTCGGCGCTCGCTAGCCGAGCCTGGACACCGAACCACTGGCATGTGACCGCGTCCGCTAGCAGCTGCGTTTCGGCGACACAGGTGCTGAGTCTCAGCGTCAGAACGATGTGGAGCCGGCACAATCGCGGGTCCATGTGTGCCGCGAATCGTGCTTGGGTTGCTCGTGCGAGGGCGGCGATGCGGTCGTGTTCGTCTGCGTCGCCGCCCACAACGATCTCGATCTCGCGCACGAAGCGGGCTCGCTCGTGAAGCGCCAGGGCGATGCGGCCGATCACGGCATACGCGTAACCGCCCGCGTCGAGGCGTCCGACGATGTCGCGGAAGATCGCCGGCAGCATGCCGGGCGTCGGGTTGCTCAGGTCGTTGACGTCAACCAGTAGCGCTTCGATGTCTGCAGAGCTGCCGGTCATACTAACTGCCTTCCGCCCCGGGTCCGATAGTGCGCGTCTGAGCGCACCGTGTGTCGCTCGCCGGCGAGGCCGAAAAGCCAGATGATGTTGGTGATCGTCTCCGGCCGTTGCAGGTGCCGGTCGGCGTAGAGGGTGAAAAGCGCCGGTTCGCGCATGTAGACCACCCGCCCGCGCGGGAACGCCTCGTACTCGTGATTTACGATGGCCGGCGGCAAGCCACGACGGCGCAGCGCCGTGGCTCCGAGCTTGCGACATGCTTCCCAGACCTCGTGGTGCCCGCGCGGGTGGGTGAGGCAGTCGCCATAGATTTCCGCCTCGGTCATGGGCGTGCGGTCGGTGACCAGCACGGTGCGTCCGCCGTCCGGCACGCCCCAGAAGATGCCGACGCTCGGTAAGGAGGCTCCCGTGTTGTCAGGGTGCTCCAGTTGGCATCCACCTGCTGGTTGCATTGCCTAGCTTCTCCAGCTGTTGAGTCGTTAGGGCACGGGCAGTTTACCGGACGTGCAGGCGGATCTCGTCCGCGCTACAGGTGTCGCGGCAGACGATCTTCAGAACCTCGAGCGTCTCCGGCCTTACGACGTAGTCCAGCGTCGCGCCGTCCGCGCGCTTCCAGCGGCCGACGCAATAGTCGGCGTAGCAGGCGCGGATCTCGGGGTACTTGCGGCAGAAGTCTAGCAGGCAGACCTCGTCCTTCGCGCGCGGGAGGGGCGTCCCTTTCTCGCCCAGGAGTTCTTGGCGGCGCTCGTCATAGTCCGCCGGGTAGGCGTGCCCCTCGTAGTACTCGCCTGTACGCAGCGGGGGCAGGACGTAGTGCGGCGTTGTCGGGTCCGGGGCGCCGGGCTTCGCCGCGACCTCGTTCGGGCGCTCACACAGGACCAGCTTCTCGGTGTAGGGCTCGCCGCCGACGAAGCGCGTCGTGTAGGTCAGCGTCTTCGGGCCGGTGCGGGTCGCCGTGGCCGTCGTCTCGAAGCTCAGCGGACCCTCGCTGCCGAAGTCGCAGACGAGCGCGAGCGCGACGCTCGTGCGGTGCGGGGTCGCGCGCTTGACGCGGCAGCTTAGGTTCTCCGCCGCGCGGCCGTCTGTGACCTGCTCGTTTTCCGTGATGATCGTGACGCGCTGGTCCCGGTGGGGGCAGGCCCGCTCGCTCACCGCCCAAGTGCCGGCGATCTGCGTCAGCGCGCTCGTCGTCTCGGGCGCGCGTGCGGCGGCCGGCGGCCCGCCCGCCAGGAACAGGGCTGCCGTCAGCGCGGGGGCGGCGTAGTAACGGGGGCGGGGGTGTGGGCGGGCCATGATGCGCGGTCCTGCGTCGCCCGCTGCCGTGCTTATCTCAGCAGGCGGAGCGGGTTGAGGGAACGAACGATGTCTGAAGGGGCTAAAGCGCGACCGCGGCGTGGCACTCGCTCAGCGTCAGCCCTGAGCAACGGATCGCCCGCAACGTGTAGTCCGTGCGGACCGTCGCAAGTTTACGCACGGAGGTGCGGCGTGCGGCGCACAGGGCGGATGACGGGATTGGGCTGGACATGACGAAGGGGTCTCGCGGAGGCTCCGGCAGAGCCGACGATATGTATTCCCGTTGACCCCCCTCGGAATTTACCGCCGGACGCAGATTCCTGCCGCGGCCGGCGGTCGCACCCTATCTGGGCGGGTGCTGTCAGGCCGCGTCGGCAGGGCGGCGGAAGGCAGCTGTCGTGCGCCCGCCGGGGCGGCCGACCGCATAGACCTGTAGCCTATGCTGCCCGCGCAGTTCGTCGATCACCGCCTTCAGTGCGCCGTCACGCTGATCGGCATCGAAGCCGAACACCACGAGCCGGGGCTCAGTGTCGACTCGGAGCCGGCGCGCGCCGCGGGCGATCTCGTCCACCAGCGGATCAAGGGTCGGCACGGCGGCGAGGCCGCGGGCGGCACGCACCGTCCCGCGCAGGGCATCGAGGCGGACCAAGTCGCGGCACAGGGCCGGGTAGCTCTCTGCCAGCTGTTCCGCCTGCTCCGTCAACGTCGCGCGGTAGCGCGCGACCTGCGTGACGATCGCCGGAGTGGTCTTCGAACGAAGGCTCGGGTTCGCGGCGAGCTTGGCCTCGTGGAACACCAACCACGCCTCGTCGGCCGCGCCCTGTTCCTCCAGGCTCGCGACATCGAGCCGATCCTGGCGGGTCTGAGCCGGAGCTGGGGTGGCCGCGGCTTCTGTGTCCGGCGCCAGGAGCATGGCGTCCGCTTCTGCGCCCTCCCGCTCGGCGGACGCAGCCTCCACCGATGCGCCGGTGAGCGCGATCTCGACATCGACGACGTTCGGGCTGGCCTTCACGAGCGCGTGCACGCCCGCCTTCTCCAGGCCGGAGAGCGCGGCGGCGGCCCGCTTCATCTCGGCCAGCGTGCCGGGCCCCTCGTAGCGCGTCCACACCGCCGTGCCCGGGTCGAGCGTGAAGCCCCCGTCCTGGCCGAGCCGGGTCAGCGCTTGACGCTGGCGCACGAGGTACTTCACGTGCGTCTCAGCCGAGACGCCCGCGCCCGCCGGGGTAATCCGGAACAGCGACGCGCCGCGATAGTAGACGTTGAGCGAGCGGTCGCGCACTGCCAGCAGCAGGTCCGAGTCGGCGAGGACGTCGGCCCACCAGCCGCCATGCGGCGCGGTCGCGAGGGCTTCGAGCGCCGCGAGGAACGGCTCGCCCAGGGCCCGATAGGGTGTTGTCTCGCTCATGCCGTCGTGTCCCACCACTGTCCGTCCTCCTTGATGTCGACGCTGGCGCCGAACAGCGATGGGAAGCGCTGCGGCTCGAAGGTGTGAATCGGCACGAGCCGCCGGGGCGCGATCGCCGCCACCAGACGCTTGAGGTCCGGGATGCTGGCATGGCCCGAGGTGTGGGCGTGGGTCAGCGGGATGTCGCGGGCAGCGAGGCCGGCGGCGAGCGCCTGTCCGCGGGGCTGTCGGAGGTAGCCGTCCCACTGTGACCAGATCGCCTCGGCGCCCGCGAGGCAGCCGGCTCGGTCGAGGTCTGGCAGCAGGGAGTGCCGGAACAGCAGGGCCGCCCGGGGCGCGAGCGCCGCGAGTTGCTCCGCGTAGATCCGCTGACGGCCGTGCCGCGTGAGCAGGTCGAAGCGGCCGGTGCGCTTAATGCGCACGCGCTGGTGGTGCGGGACGAAGACCGCCACGCTCGGCCAGTCGGATTGCGGGATGCTGGGGTGGCCGGTCGCGGCCAGGATCTCAGCGGCGTAGAGGTCGAGGATCAACGTACGGTCGGTGCGCTTGCAGGCACGGTAGAGCGAGACCACGCGGTCGATGTTCTGGGCGGAGGCCGCGACGAGGGCCAGGCCTGACATCTCGCGGAACCGCGCAACGAAGCGGTGCTCGATCTCGTCCTCGGTCGGGAAAAGCCGCTCTGCGTCGAGGCGGCCGAGGCTCGATCCTTCCATGAGGAGGGCATCGATGGCGCGCGGCGGGCTGCGGACCAGACTCTCGAAGAGGGCACCCTTGCGTCCGTGCGCGCGCAGGTCGCCGGAGTAGAGCAGCCGCTGCCCGCCGGCTTCCACGACGAGCGCGTAGGCGTCGAAGGCGGAGTGGTCGACGAGGATCGGCGTGACGGTGAAGGGGCCGAAGGTGAGGGACTGGCCGTCGCCGAAAGTCACCGTGTTGGGCGGTACCCAGGTATCGGGAACGAAGGCAGCGGCGGCTTGGAGGATGCGGAGGGTCGCCGCGCCGAGCGCCACCGACAGGTCGGGTCCGGTGAGGTGGCTCAGCCCGACATGGTCGCGGTGGCCGTGGCTGAGAATGAGCGCGAGGAGGTCGCCGCTGCCGTCGAGTCCTTCGACCGGTGGGTGACAGTTCGCGTCGTCCGGCGTGCCGTCGAGGGGCAGGCCGAGGTCGAGTAGGAGCCGGGCACCATCGTGGGCGAGTTCGACGCAGGTGCCGCCGATCTCGCGCGTGCCGCGGTGAATGCGCACCCGCATCGTGACCCTGCCTGCCCCGCGCGGTCTTCCTCGCCGCGGGACAACCGTAGCCGTTCCCTGTGGCTATGGCCAGTGGTTTGATGGCCCTCGCTGGCCGCTGGTCCTCGTCCATGAAGGGACGAGCTTTGGTCGCGTGGAACCTGCGCCGCGTACGCGTGGCACAAGGGCTTAGCCAGGAGCGACTGGCTGCCGATGCGGGCGTGGACCGCGCGTATCTTGGCGGCTTGGAGCGGCAGGTCGAGAACCCGACGGTCGACCTGCTCGACAAGATTGCCGAGGCACTCTCTGTACCCTTGAGCGAGTTGTTCGTCACCCCTGCTGATGATGAGGCGCCGCCTAAACCGCTGCGGGGTGGGCGCAGAGGCTAACGTAGAGCGAGGAGATTTCTTTGCGCAGACAGGGGGCTTGAAGATGTTGCTGCGCCGAGATGTCAGGATTCTCGTTACGCAGACTTTGTTGTGTGGAGCTGCGTAAAGTCGACCCCGATGGCGACCGACTCTATTGCCGCTTGCAGCTGGGATAACGACGAACGCTTGGTGTACCGCGCCGTCTCGCCCGGTGTGACGTGCCCGGTCACGTGGTCGATGACGGCAGTTGCTGTGCCCGCCTGGTGCATCAGCGTCGTCGCGGTGTGCCGGAACGAGTGGAAGTCGAGCCCCTGCCGGTAGAGCTTCACGTCGCGTCGATAGCGGGTGAACCACTTGGTGAAGGCGTGACCCAGTCGACCGTCAGCCCCTCCGGGTTCGAGCGTGGGAAAGATGCGGTCTTGCCGGCGGCGGCGCTGCGCGTCGACATGCGCGAGGAAGCCCAGGCGGATCAGCTGCGAGTGGATCGGTACGCGCCGGACCGCCGTCGCGTTCTTGAGTTTCCGCGGGGGTCTGTCGTTGATGTCGATGAACCAGATGCCCTCGTCCTGCCGGATGTCCTCGGCATGCAGCTGGCAGATCTCTTCCTGGCGCATGCCGGAGAACACGGCGATCAGGGGCAGCCAGAATTTCTCATCGCGTAGGATGAGGGTGCCCGGTGTGGTTCGCCGGCCGGGGGAGGCACAGCCTGCCCAGATTGGTGTCGCGAAGAGGCGGGCGAGCTCGTCCCGCTCCCACATGGCGCGTTGCTCGCTCGCCTTTCGAGTGTTGCTGAAGCGAAATCCCAGGAAGATGTTCGTTGCCGCCTCGTCTCTTGCGACCGCAGCCGTCCAGAGCGCCGACAGTGCCGAGAAGTGCCGCTTCACGGTCCGCTGGGTGATCGGCTGTGTGCGCTGCTTGTCGGGCAGCGCCTCGTGCGCCGCCAGGATCTCGTCCACCGTGAGGTTTCGGTAGCGGGGGTGTTTGCCGTAGTCGTTCGGTAGCCGCTCGACGAGGCTGCGGAAGTGACCAGCATCCTTGCGGGTGTAGGCGGCGAGGGGGCGGTCTCCGCAGATGTCGACGAACAGGCGGAAGGTTGCGCCTGCTTGGGACGCGGTCTGGTTATCCCAGGTGTTGGTGGCGGCCTGCGTGTTTCGGAACGCCGCGGCGACTGCTGAAAAAAGCTCGGGGGCGTGCGGCGGCACCGCTTCCTTTTCAGCTGGACGGGGTGCCGCAGTGTTCTCCGTGGGCGGGGCTTTCGGAGCCTCGTCGAGTGCCGCCAGCTGCATCTTGAGCAGGCGGTCGCGGGGCTCGAAGTTGAAGTCGCCCTCGTAACGCGCCTTGAGCGCTTCGGCGACGTCGATGCCGGCCCGCAGCATCGCCTGCCGTGCTTGCGCGACTGCATGTGGTTCGAGGTCGGCTGCCGCGATGCCCTGCTTGCGGAGCATGGCGACGGTGACGAAGCCCACCTCTTCCAGCCGGTTGCAGCCGAGAGCGTCACGCGCCCGTGCCGCCATCGTCTCGTATTGGGCGACGCGCCGCTCCCGCATGTCGGCGGTGATAGCCCCATGCGTCATCCGTCCTTGTCCATCCCCGTCGAGGATCATCCCGTAGAAGTCCTGCACGAGGCGGGCGAGTTGGTCGTCGGTCAGCATCGGCGTCGCGCATAGGGCCGTGAATAGGCTCTCCGAGGCGAGGTATACCCGACAGGCTCTCGCCTTGGCAGCACGAAGGTCGGTGGTCGCGAGGCTGCGCACCAGTTCCTTCAGGCGCAGCCTCGGTCTGAGCGTGTCCGGCACGCGGCGTCGAAAGTGGAAGATTCGTCCCCGGAGGACGACGTTGGCGATGGACCCCACTCCGCTCCCTCGCCGCCCGGGTGGGCGGCCTGTGTAGCAGCGGAATGTAGCAACCGGCTCACTCCGCAGGGCGCCTGCGCGAGAAAGTGAGCGTTCTGAATGGGTTAGGTGAGAAGATGGCTGGGGCGCCAGGATTCGAACCTGGGAATGGCGGTACCAAAAACCGCTGCCTTACCGCTTGGCGACGCCCCAACGCGCGGCTGGCGCTTCCATAGCCGGGTGGGCTCGCGCTGGCAACCGGGGCGTCGGGCGGTTCCGGCGTTGCCGTCGCGATGCCGCTCGGCGGTCGGCGCGGGGGAGGGCCTGTCGGGCTCACGTCCGCTCGTGTATGCCGGCAGGGGCGCACAGGCCGGCGAAACGGCGGGCGCGACGAGTGGGGGAGGAGAGGCGCGATGAGCACGCAGAAGGTCGCCCTGGTGACCGGGGCCGGGTCGGGGGTGGGGCGCGCGGTGGCGCTCGGGCTGGCGGAGGCCGGCTACGACGTGGTGCTGTCGGGGCGCCGGCCCGAGCCGCTGCAGGCGGTGGCGGGCGAGATCGAGGCCCAGGGCCGGCGGGCGCTGGCGCAGCCGACCGACATCGGAGACGAGGCCTCGGTGGCCGCGCTGTTTGCGCGGATCGAGGAGACGTTCGGCCGTCTCGACGTGCTGTTCAACAATGCCGGCATCGGCGCGCCGCCGGTCGAACTCGACGAACTGCCGGTCGCGACCTGGAAGGCGGTGGTCGACACCAACCTCACCGGCGCCTTCCTGTGCACCCAGGGCGCGTTCCGGCTGATGAAGAAGCAGCAGCCGCGCGGCGGCCGCATCATCAACAACGGCTCGATCTCGGCCCACGTGCCGCGGCCGTTCTCGGCGCCCTACACCGCCACCAAGCACGCCATCACGGGCCTCACCCGCTCGACCTCCCTCGACGGACGCGCCCACGACATCGCCTGCGGCCAGGTCGATATCGGCAACGCCGCCACCGACATGACCGTGCGCATGCAGGCCGGCGTGCCCCAGCCCGACGGCTCGACGCGGCCAGAGCCGACGATGGACGCCAAGCACGTCGCCGACGCGGTGGTCTACATGGCGAGCCTGCCGCTCGACGCCAACGTGCAGTTCATGACCGTGATGGCGACCAAGATGCCGTTCATCGGCCGCGGCTGAGGCGAGGGCAGGGGGCCTTCGCAGCAGGGGCTCTCGTGGCAGGGGCTTGCGAGCGAGGGGCTCTTCGGGCGGGGAGCGTTCCGGTCCCGGACGGCACTCGGCCCTTGAGCCTCTGGCCCTGCGGCGCCGGCTTGGGGTAGAGAGGCGGCGCGGGCACCGCGCGCCCGCGCGTCCCCGTCCGGGGGCTCTCCTTTCCTCACCGACGACCGGGCCCCTTTTTAGGCCCGCGACAGAGTCCCGGGTCCGGGCTAGACACCTCCCATGCTGATGCAGACAGACGCTCCGCGCGCCCCCGCCGATCCGGTCGCCCGGCGCCGCACCTTCGCGATCATCTCGCACCCGGATGCCGGCAAGACCACGCTGACCGAGAAGCTGCTCTTGTTCGGCGGCGCGATCCAGCTCGCCGGCGAGGTCAAGGCCAAGCGCAACCGCGTCTCGACCCGCTCGGACTGGATGGGCATCGAGAAGGAGCGCGGCATCTCGGTCGTCACCTCGGTGATGACGTTCGAGTACGGCGACTGCGTCTTCAACCTGCTCGACACGCCGGGCCACGAGGACTTCTCGGAGGACACCTACCGGACGCTGACCGCGGTCGATTCCGCCGTGATGGTGATCGACGCGGCCAAGGGCATCGAGGCGCGCACCCGCAAGCTGTTCGAGGTCTGCCGCCTGCGCGACATCCCGATCGTCACCTTCGTCAACAAGCTCGACCGCGAATCCCGCGACCCCTTCGACCTCCTCGACGAGATCGAGAAGACGCTGGCCCTCGACGTGGCCCCCGTCACCTGGCCGATCGGGCGCGGGCGGAGCTTTGCCGGCACCTACGACCTCTTGCGCCGGCGCGTCCGCCGGCTCGACGCGGCGGACGATGCCGGCACGGTGCCGGTCTCGGGGATCGACGACCCGCTCTTCGACACCCTGCTGCCTGAACTCGGCGACGCCGCGACCTGGCGCGAGGAGGCGGAGCTGGCCGAGGGCGGCTGCAAGCCGTTCGACCTCGACGCGTTCCGCGAGGGCCACCTGACCCCGGTGTTCTTCGGCTCCGCTTTGCGCAACTTCGGCGTGCGCGACCTGATCGACGGGCTCGCCGAGGTGGCCCCGCCGCCGCGCGGCCAGGACGCCGACACCCGCGCGGTCTCGCCGACCGAGCCGAAGATGACCGGCTTCGTGTTCAAGATCCAGGCGAACATGGACCCGAACCACCGGGACCGCATCGCCTTCATGCGGGTCTGCTCCGGCAAGCTCAGCCGCGGCATGAAGGCGAGGCTGGTGCGCACCGGCAAGCCGATCTCGCTGTCCTCGCCGCAATTCTTCTTCGCCCAGGACCGGGCGATCGCCGACGAGGCCTATGCGGGCGACGTCGTCGGCATCCCCAACCACGGGACCCTGCGCATCGGCGACACGCTCACCGAGGGCGAGGAGCTGGTCTTCCGCGGCGTGCCGAGCTTCGCCCCCGAGCTCCTGCGCCGGATCAAGCTCACCGACGCGATGAAGGCCAAGAAGCTGCGCGAGGCGCTGCAGCAGATGGCCGAGGAGGGGGTGGTGCAGCTCTTCCTGCCGCAGGACGGCTCTGGCGCCATCGTCGGCGTCGTCGGGGCGCTGCAGCTCGACGTGCTCAAGGAGCGGCTCCAGGCCGAGTACGGCCTGCCGATCGACTACGAGCCGACCCGCTTCACCATCTGCCGCTGGATCGAGGCGCAGGACCAGGCCGAGCTCGACAAGTTCATCGGCTCGCACGGTTCGTCGATGGCGAGCGACCTCGACGGGGCGCCGGTCTTCATGGCGACCACGGGCTTCTCGCTCAAGTACGAGGAGGACCGGGCGCCGGCGATCCGCTTCACCGACGTGAAGGACTACCAGAAGCGGCGGGCGTGAGAGAGGTCCGGCGCGGCCCCGGGACGGGGCGGCGCCGGGTTCAGAACTTGCCGAGCAGCGGGAAGTCGACGTTGAGGCTGGACAGCGGGCCGACCGGCGTCTCGCGCTTGCGCGGCCGGCCGTTGAGCACCTGCTTGAGCTTGGTCTTCAGCAGCGACAGGTCGAACGGCTTGAGGATGAAGGCGTCGGCCCCGGCGAGGTGGGCGACGTTGATGTCCTCGAAGCTGAACGAGGTCTCGGTCAGGATGAACGGCGTGTTGTGCAGCGTGTCGTCGGCCCGGATCTCGCGCAGGAGCTGGATCCCGTCCATCGGCTCCATGTCGAGGTCGGAGATCACCAGGCCGTAGCGCTTGGTGCGCAGCTGGTCCAGCGCCTGCGGCCCGTCGGTCACGCCCTCGACCTCCGGGAAGCCGAGGCGGTTCATCAACTCGGTCACCAGGCGGACGAGTTTGGCCTGGTCGTCGACGATCAGGATCGGGGGTGCTTCGCTCATCGGGATCAGCCAGCGGGTTGGGTTTCATGACGGGCCGTCGGGGGCTCCCGGCGACACTTAGACGAACAGATGGTCGATACCCTGCTTGGCCATCGTGTCGGCCTGGAGAGCCTGGGCCAGCGCGTGGATCGTGCTCGACTTCGGGGTGCCGCGCTGGAGCATCGGCGCCAGGTTGGCCTTCTGGAACAGGGCGTCGTTGGTCGGCGTGCGCAGCACGTAGGCGAACGACGTCACGAATTCCCGCTTGGCGATCTCGCGCCACTCGACGATGTGCACGTCGCGATGGCGGGAATCCGCGCTGATCCGCTGGAAGGTGTCCTGCACCGACATCCGCTCCCCCTCGAGGATCTGGATGAAATAGCCCTGATCGACGATCAGCAGGCTGGTGATCACCGAGAACTCGTTCTTCTTCTGCGCGTGCCGGGCGATCTCGTTGATCTGGCGCAGGCGTGCGGCCGGATCGGCGGAGAGCTGGGCCCGCGAGAAGTAGATCAGGTGGATGAGGCTGCTTCGCTTGCTCGTGCGCATATCCCTGGGGTCCAGCACCGTCCAGACATGCAGGTAAGGGCAAGAGGTTCAACAGCCCGTAAACGTCATGCCCCTGTCCCGCGGCAGTTTTTGCCGGACGGCGCCGGCCGCGCCCGGCGGGTTTTGCCGCCTCGCTCCGCATCGTCTCAACAAAATCAATGGCTTACCCGTGGCACGCGGCTTGCGGACCTGTTCCCCCGGATGACCTTGGCGGAACGGAGCCCTGGGTGAGATGGACGTTTTCGGCGCGCTTCAGACCTCGGTGTCGGGCCTCAAGGCCCAGGCCTTCAGCCTCGAGAACATCTCGGGCAACATCGCGAACTCGCAGACCGTCGGCTACAAGCGGATCGACACCGACTTCGTCGACATGCTGACCGAACGGCCGACCAAGCAGCAGGCCGCCGGCGGCGTCGCGGCGTTCTCGCAGCTGACCAACAACCTCCAGGGCGGCGTGGCGGCGACCGGCGTCGCCACCAACATGGCGCTCAGCGGCGACGGCTTCTTCACGGTCCAGACCAAGGGCAGCGACGCGGGCGGCAGCCCGGTCTTCTCGGCCAACAACCTCTATACCCGCCGCGGCGACTTCGCGGTGGACCGCGACGGCTACCTCGTCAACGGCGCCGGCGCCTACCTGACCGGGCAGAGCCTCGACCCGGCGACCGGCCTCTCGACCGGCAACGGGCCGATCCAGATCTCCGGCACCTCCCTGCCGGCCAAGGCCACGACCAGCATCTCCTACGCGGCGAACCTGCCGAGCACCCCGGCCACCGCCTCGGGCTCGGCGCTGCTGGGCACCTTGCCGGGGGGCGATGCCCGGGTGCTCTCCGGCACCGCGGCGAGCGCCCCGTCGGTGGCGGCCTCGGACACCGACGCCTTCGTCAAGTCCAGCGTCGGCGGCGGCGAGCTCACGGCCTATTCGGGCACCGGCTCCCCGGTGAGCATGCAGCTGCGCTGGGCCAAGGTCGCGGAGGCCGACGCCACGGCCGGCACCAGCGGCACCTGGAACCTGTTCTACGCCGACCAGACCGCCACCGGGACCTCGGCCGGCACCTGGAAGAACGCCGGCACCGCCTTTTCCTTCAACGGCAGCGGCCAGCTCACCGCCCCGACCGGGACCAGCCTCAGCATCCCGGACGTGACGGTGAACGGCACGAAGCTCGGCGCGGTCACGCTGGATTTCGGCACCGGCGGCCTCACCCAGTACGGCGCGGCGGCCGGCCAGGTCACGACCAACACCCTGCAGCAGAACGGCTACGCCGCCGGCACCCTGAACTCGCTGGCGGTGACGAGCGACGGCAAGCTCACCGGCACCTATTCCAACGGCAACAGCGTGGCGCTGGCGCAGGTCGGGGTGGCGCGCTTCAACGCGCCCAACAGCCTCAAGGCGGTCTCGGGCGGCAACTACGCCGAGACGGCGGAATCCGGCGGGCCCCTCACCGGGCTGGCCGGCGGCACGATCATCGGCGGCAACGTCGAGCAGTCCAACACCGACACGGCCGGCGAGTTCTCGAAGCTCATCGTCACCCAGCAGGCCTATTCGGCCAACACCCGGGTGATGTCGACCGCCCAGCAGATGATGTCCGACCTGATCAACGTGATCCGCTGACGGCGGCTCGCCTCTCATCCCGTTCCGGACCCGGCCGCACGACGCGGCCGGGTCCGGCCCGCCCGCGAACAGCCGGAGCGCGGCGCGGTCCCGATCAGGGGCGCGGTGGCCCGGCCCCCCTCTGCCTACCCGGATCAGACCGATGTCCCTCAACGCCCTCAACACCGCGACCGCCGGACTGCAGGTGACGCAGGCGGCGATCGGCCTCGTCTCGCAGAACGTCGCCAATGCCGGCACCGCCGGCTACGTCAAGCGCACCCTCACGCCGGTCTCGACCCTGGGGAATTCCGGCGTCGCCACGGGCGCGATCGGCCGGACCCTCGACGCGGTCTCGCTCAAGCAGCTGCGGCTCGAGACCGCCGGGGCGGCCTATACCGGGCTCTCGGCCAAGGTGCAGGGCCAGCTCGACGCGCTCTACGGCACGCCCGGGACCGCCTCCGCCCTCGACGGGGTGATGAACGCCTTCACCCAGTCGCTCCAGGCGCTGGCGACCGACCCGACCTCCGCCGCCTCCCGGGCGAGCGCGGTGAGTGCGGCCAGGACCGTCGCCACCACCGTCTCGGGCATCGCGCAAGGGGTGCAGGACCTGCGCAGCGGGCTCGAATCGCAGCTCGGCAGCGAGGTCTCGTCGGCCAGCACGCTGCTCGCCCGGGTCGCCGCGCTCAACGGCAAGATCGCCGGCGCTTCGAAGACCGAGCCCGCCACCGCCGACCTCCTCGACCAGCGCGACCAGGCGATCAACACCCTGTCGCAATACCTCGACGTGACGGTGCGCGAGCAGTCCGACGGTTCGGTCTCCCTGCTCACCGCCTCGGGCGCGACGCTCGTCGACCACGGCGCGGCCGCGAGCCTCGCTTTCGACGGCCGCGGCGCCCTGACGGCGCAGGCGCAGTACACCGGCGATGCGAAGACCCGCGGGGTCGGCACCGTGACGGCGACGACGCCGGCCGGCGCGAGGATCGACCTCGTCGCCACCGGGGCGATCCGCTCCGGCTCGATCGCCGCCGCGGTCTCCTTGCGCGACGACACCCTGGTCCAGGCCCAGCGCCAGCTCGACGACCTCGCGGGCGGCCTGTCGCGGGCGCTGAGCGACCGGCCTGCCGCCGGCACCGCGGCCTCCGCGAACGGCCTCTCGGGGTTCGACATCGACCTCACCGGGCTCCAGGCCGGCAACGCCGTAACCCTCGGCGTGCGCAACGCCGCCGGGGTCGGCCGCAACCTGATCCTGATGCCGACGAACGGCGCGGCGCCCGATCCGATCGACCCCGGCCTCACCGACGACCCGACCGCCCTCGTGGTGCCGGTCGACATCTCGGGCGGGCCCGCGACCTTCGCGGCCCGGATCGGCGAGGTGCTCGGTACCGGCTTTGCCGTCTCGGGCGTGCCCGGCGGCGCGGCCGGCGCGGTGCGCATCCTGTCGGATCCGGCCGCCCTCGCGCTCACCGGGGCGAGCGCCTCCGTCACCGTGCCGGCGAGCGCCGCCGACACCAAGGCCGGCACCGGCCAGCTCGCGCTGTTCGTCGATGCCGGGACCGGCGGCGGGGTGTTCACCGGCTCCTTCGAGGGCGGCTCGCACCTGACGGGCTTCGCCCAGCGCCTCGCCGTCAACCCGGTGGTCGCGGCGGATTCCGCCACGATGGTGGATTACGCCGCCTCGACGGCCTCGGGCGACACCGCCCGGCCCCGCGCCCTCGCGGACGCCCTGGCGAGCCGCACCCTGACCTTCTCGGCGGCGAGCGGCATCGGCGGCGTCAGCGCCCCGCGCGCCGCCACGGTCGTCGGCTTCACCCAGGCGGTGATCGACGCCCGCGGCGCCGCCAGCGCCGAGGCCCGGCAGCTCGACGAGGGGCAGCAGATCGCCCTGTCCTCGGCCCAGAGCCGCTTCGGCAAGGAATCCGGGGTCAGCGTGGACGAGGAGATGTCCAAGCTGATCCAGCTCCAGACCGCCTACGGCGCCAATGCCCGGGTGCTGACGGCCGCCCGCGACATGCTCGACACCCTGCTCCGGATCTGACGAGGAAAGCCCGCGATGACCATCGCCCCCTTCGCGGCCGGCAGCGCCGCCGCCGATCTCAACACCCGCCGCCTCGTCGCCATGAAGGCGTCGCTCGGCACGCTCTCGAACCAGCTCTCCAGCGGCCGCACCGCCGACACCTATGGCGGGCTCGGCGCCGGACGCACCCAGAGCCTCGGCGCCCGCGCCCAGATCAGCGCCCTCGACGGCTTCATCGCGGCCGCCGGCACCGGCGCGAACCGCGTGGCGCTGGCGACCGCCAGCGTGCAGCAGGTCGCGACCCTGGGATCGGCCGCCTATAGCGGCCTCGTCGGCGCCCAGGCCGCCTCGGGCGCCGGGGCGCGTCCCACCCTGCAGCAGAGCGCGGCGGGCCAGCTCGGCGGCGTCCTCGACGCCCTCAACCAGAGCAACGGCAGCCTCTACATCCTGGGCGGCCGGGTCACCGACCGGCCCCCGGTGGAGACCGCGAGCCGCATCCTCGACGGCGACGCCGAGACCGGCCTCGACGGGGTCAAGGCGGTGATCGCCGAGCGGCAATCGGCCGATCTCGGCACCGGCACGGCGAAGACCGGCCGGCTCGACCTCTCGGCCGCGGGCGCGGCCGTGAGCCTGTCGGAGAGCGCCGCCGCCGGCGTGCGGGAGAATTTCGGCTTCACCCTCGGCAGCGTCGTCAGCTCGAACCCGGCCGGCCTCTCGGTCGCGCTCACCGCGGCGACGCCCTCGGCCGCGACCCTGTCCTTCGCCAGCCAGCCGCGGGAGGGCGACATCGTCCGGGTGACGGTCCGCAACGCCGACGGTAGCCAGGGCTTCGTCGACCTCACCGCCCGGGCGGCGGGGACGAGCGGGGACGACACCTTCGCGATCGGCGCCGATGCGGGCGAGAGCGCCCGGAACCTCACCGCGGCGCTCGCCAGCAAAACCTTCGCCGGCAAGGCCGTGGTCGGCGCCCAGAGCGCCAGCCCGCCGGGCGCGGCGGCCGCGCTCGCGGGCGGCAATCCGGCCTCGGCCACCGTCACGGTGGGAGCCGGGCTCAAGGCCGGCGACAGCGTCCAGGTCACGCTGGGCCTGCGCGACGGCACCAGCAAGACCCTGAGCCTCAAGGCCGGCGACGGCAGCCAGGCCGGCTCCTTCGCGATCGGCGCGACCGCCGGCGCCACCGCCGCCAACCTCTCGGCGGCGCTCGCCGGCGCCCTCGATTCCACCGCCCGGACCGACCTCGCGGCGAGCTCCGCCACCCGGGCGGCGAGCGACTTCTTCGCCGGCTCGTCCTCGCCGGGCCTGAGCCCGCGCCGGGTCGCCACGGATGCCGCCGGCAACGCCGCCGGCTACCTCGCCGACCCGAGCGGCCGCACCGTGATCTGGTACAAGGGCGACGACACGTCCGTCGATCCGCGCCGGACCGCGACCGTGCCGGTCTCCCGCGACCAGTCGGTGGCGATCGGCGTCCAGGCCAACGAGGCGGGTTTCCGCGCGACGCTGAGCGGCCTTGCCGTCCTCGCCACGACCTCGTTCGGCACCACCGAGGCCGACACTCCCCGCTTCGACGCCTACTCGGCCCGGGTGCAGGCCCAGCTGCGGCCCGGCGACGGCCGGCCCTCTGTACAGGGCATCGCCTCCGAGCTGAGCCTAGCCTCGGCCCAGATCGCCACCCAGAAGACCCAGAACACCGCCACCAAGTCGATGCTGGAGAAGACGGTGGACGGCGTCGAGACGGTCTCGACCGAGGAGACGGCGGCCAAGCTCCTCAGCCTGCAGAACCAGCTCCAGGCGAGCTACCAGGCGACCTCGATGCTCGCGAAGCTGTCGCTGACGAACTACCTGTAGGATCGGGGAAGGGGCGGCGGCGCCCGCGCCGCCGTGCCGGCGGCATCCCCCGGGCGAGCGTTGCGAGCCGTGCGACGAGATCGGACGGGATCTCGTCCGCGGCCCACCCTGCGGTCGTCGTGGCCTGGGACATCTTGCGGGGTCCCGCTGCGACCGTCGCAGCAGGGTCGGCATCTCACGGAGACGATCCGGGTCACGACATCAGTTCGACGAAGGCGGCCCCGGCCCCGAAGAGCGCCGCGCCCGCTGCCATGCTGGCGGCCATGGTCTGCCAGGGAGCGAGTATGCGGTCGCGTTCCTGCTTCGCCGCTTCGGCCTGAAGCTCGGCCTGCTCGGCCATCAGCTTGCGCTGTTCGGCGATAAACTTTTGCGTTTCCTCGTTCGAGCGAATGACGCGGGTGACCTGTTCGGCGATGTCGAGAGCGGCTTCGGCCATCGGGAAGGCCTCTCGGTTGACGCCGGGACTGTCCATGTTGTGCGGAAGAGATGACCTTTCGCCAAGGAATCGCCGGTGTCCGGTTGGTCGCGTTGCGACGCAGCCGCGCCGTCAGGCCTCGTCCCTCTCTTCCCGCGCCCGCGCCAGCACCAGATCCGTGAAGATCCGCGCGTGCGGCATCTCCGGGGCCGGCTGGCGCACCAGGGTCATCGGGGCGCGCGGGGCCGGGCCGGAGATCGCGCGGTAGCGCACGCCCTCGGTGGCCAGACGCGCCATCGAGCGCGGCACGACGGCGAGCGCGATGCCGGTGGCGACGAGGTTGACCACCGAGGCGAGCTGGGGCGCGTCCTGGGCGATGCGGGGCGAGAACCCGGCCGCCGCGCAGGCCGCCATGATGCCGTCGTAGAGCGCCCGGCCGTTGCGGCGCGGATAGACGATGAAGCCCTCCGTCGACAGCTCCGCCAGGCCGACCGGGCCGGTCTCGCCGGCGAGCCGGTGGGTCGCGGGCAACGCCACCACCATCGGCTCGTCGAACAGGTGGCGGGCCCACAGGTCGTCGACCTCGCCCTCGCCGGGACGCATGAAGGCGACGTCGACCCGGCCGGCCCGGAAGGCGTCGAGCAGGCTCGCGGTCGTCTCCTCGAGGAGCGCGACCCGCACGTCCGGGTAGGCGCTGCGGTAGTCGCGGATCGCCCCGGTCACCAGGGGGTGGAACGAGGCGGACGAGGTGAAGCCGATGCGGATCTCGCCGACGTCGCCGGTCGCGATGCGTAGCGCCCGGCTCTTGGCCGCGTCGACGGCGGCCAGCACCGCCCGGGCGTCGTCCGCGAAGGCGCGGCCGGGCTCGGTCAGGGCCACCCCGCGCGACAGGCGCTGGAGGAGCGCGGTGCCGATCTCGGTCTCGAGGCTCTTGATCTGGTGGCTGAGCGCCGGCTGCGCGATGTTCAGCCGCTCCGCCGCCCGGGTGATGCTGAGATCGTCGGCCACCGCGACGAAGTAGCGAAGATGGCGAAGCTCCATCGCGCCGGTTTCCCCCTGACCTCCGGCCCTCGCCGCCGCCGGAACCGTGTCCGTCGGTCCTACGATAGCCGAGGCTCGGGGGAATGGCATGGGGCGCGGACGGCTCGGGGTTATCCGCGCGGCACGGTGTCCCGCACCGACGGGCGGTCGGCTTGCGCATCGCGGAAGGCCGCGACCTTGGGGCAGAGCGAGCGCCAGTCCCGGTCGGGGAAGCGGAACGCCAGGTAGTCCAGCGCGGTGACCGCGGCGATCGCCGGCAGTCCGAAGGAGTCTCCGCTCTCGGCGAAGGCCGCATCGAGGCGCCGCAGGCCCTCCCGCATGGTGCGGAAGCGCTTCTGGCCGACGAGGCCGGTATCGAAGTCCGGCGCCGACTTGCGGCCGATGATCACCGCCACCGCGGCGTCGAACACCCCGATCGCCACCCCGGCGGCCGAGAGCGCGGCGGGTCCGCCCGCGAGAGTTGCCGGTGTCGTGCCGGCGGCGTCGAGATGGGCGAGGATCAGGAGCGCCTCGGTCAGCCGCGTGCCGTCGTCGGCGACCAGCGCCGGCACGCGGCCGGCCGGGTTGGCGTCGAGGAAGGCCGCGTCGTCGGCCCAGGCGTCGACGAAGGTGGTGTCGACCCGCTCGGTCAGGCCCTTCTCGATCAGCGCCATGCGGACGAGGC
Source organism: Methylobacterium ajmalii (assembly GCF_036448855.1). Classification (NCBI taxonomy): domain Bacteria; kingdom Pseudomonadati; phylum Pseudomonadota; class Alphaproteobacteria; order Hyphomicrobiales; family Methylobacteriaceae; genus Methylobacterium; species Methylobacterium ajmalii. The sequence goes on along the minus strand of NZ_JAZFXT010000030.1, from coordinate 25,971 downwards.
GCACGAAGGGCGAGGTCGGGTTGGCGTAGAGCTTCATCGGGGAGCCTTCCGGTCAGCCGGCGGTGGTCAGGGGGCAGCCGCTCTTGTCGGCGGGGGTGAACAGCGTGTCCCCGGGGATCGTCTCGACGACGCGGTAGAGATCGGCCTTGCTCTTCGAGTCCTTCGGGCTCTTCACCTCGACGAGCATCATGTCCATCACCACCCGGCCGTTCGCCTGGATGCGCGGCTTGCCGTAGAAGCCGTCGTCGATCGGCAGTTCCTTCATGGCCCTGTTGACGGCTGCCGCGTCGTCGGTGCCGGCCTTCTCGACCGCCCGCAGGTAGTGGCGCACCGAGGAATAGGCGGCGGCGTGGCCCATGGTCGGCACCACGTTGCCGTTGCGGGCCATCAGGCGCTTGGCCCAGGCGCGGCTCGGCTCGTTGGCGTCCCAGTAGAAGTTCACCGCCATGCGGATGCCCTGCGCCGCGTCGAGACCGAGCGCCACGGTGTTGTTGGTGAAGACCAGCATCGCCACCACCTTCGAGGTGATGCCGAATTCCCGCGCCTGCTTGATGGTGTTGACGAGGTCCGGCCCGGCATTGGCCAGCCCGATCACGTCGGCGCCCGAGGACTGGGCCTGGATCAGCTGCGACGAGATGTCGGTGGCGCCGAGCGGGTGCCGGATCTCCCCGACCACCGTGCCGCCGGCGGCCTTCACGGCCTTGCCGGCATCGGCAGCCAGCCCATGGCCGAACACGTAGTCGGCGGTGATGAAATACCACTTCTTGCCGCCGCCCTGCACCACGGCGCCCGCCACCGCGTTGGCGAGTTCGCCCGTCGAGGGAACCCATTGCGTGCCGTAGGGCGAGCAGCCGGGGCCGGAGAACTGCGAGGCGTAGCCGCCCGTCACCATCGTGGTGATCTTGCGCTCCTTGGCATAGGCCTGGACGCCCAGCCCCACCGAGCTCGCGCCGCCGAGCACGAAGGCGGTGACGCCGCGCTGGTCGACGAGCTGGCGGGCCAGCCCCGAGCCGATATCGGGCTTGTTCTGGTGGTCGACGCCGATCACCTCGATCGGCCGCCCCAGCACCTTGCCGCCGAAATCCTCCGCCGCCATCGTGGCGGCCAGCACCATGTTCGGGCCCCCGTTGCCGGAATACATCCCAGACAGGTCCTCGATCACGCCGATGCGCAAGGGCGTCTCGGCGGCGAAGGCGGGGGCGGTGAACGGGGCGGTCAGCGCTGTGGCGAGCAGGCCGGCGACGGCGAGGCGGCGCGTCCGGGACGGGCGGGGCATGGCGTTTCCTCGGCAGGCGGCATCGGCCGGTCTCGCGCCCGTTCTCGGGCGTCGGGGCGATGCGTGTTGATCGCAACGGTATCGCGGATGCGATCGATCGCCGTCCAATAGTTTGCGCGACGCCCCGCCATCGTTTCGCGATATGGCAGCACCCGCCCCCGGGTGTGACGCTCCGCCATCGTCGCCGGCTATGGCTCGTGCGCGATCTTTGTATTGGACGGAGCGCTCCCGCCCGAGCGACACCGCCGGCACGACCGCGAGGGCCCGAGGAGACAGGCGCCCCGCCCCCGAGGAGACGCCCATGATCACCAGCTTCTACATGCCGACCCGGATCGTCTCGGGGAGCGGGGCGCTCGCCACCCTCGGCGTGCTCGCCCGCGACCTGAAGATGAGCCGGGTGCTGGTCGTGTCCGACCCGGTGATCTCGGCGCAAGGGTTCCACGCCGACGCGCTCGCGGCCCTCTCCGAGGCCGGAATCACCGTCTCGCGCTTCGACGAATGCGGGATCGACGCGCGCTGCTCGCATATCGACGACCAGGGCGAGCGGGTGCGGCGCGATCGCATCGACGGCGTGGTGTGCATCGGCGGCGGCTCGGTGATGTGCACCGGCAAGGGCATCGCCATCGTGGCGACGAACCAGAAGCCCATGGCGGAGTGCACCGGCGTCGGGCAGTTCGACCGCAAGGCCTTGCCGATGATCATGGTGCCGACCACCGCCGGCTCCGGCTCGGAGGTGTCGCAATGGACCATCGTCAAGGACGAGGTTCGCCACCTCAAGCTCCTGGGCGGCGGCCCCTTGAGCTTCCCCGACGCCGCGATCCTCGATCCCGTCACCCTGCGCTCGCTGCCGATGCACGTCGCGGCGCTGCCCGCCGTCGACGCCCTGACCCACGGCGTCGAGGCCTACTTGAGCGGCATCGCTTCGCCGCTCACCGACGCGGTGGCGCTCGCGGCGGTGCGGCTCCAGGCGGCGTCCTTGCGCGCCTCGATCAACTCCGACGACGACCGGGCGCGGGAGGACAACCTGGTGGCCTCCTGCATGGCCAACATCGCCTGCGGCAACGCCCGCCTCGGCCACGGCCACGCCCTGTCGCTGCCGCTCGAGGGCCATCTCGACCTGCCCCACCCCTACGGCGTCGGGGTGCTGCTGCCGCACGTCGTCACCTTCAACCTCGCGGTGCTGCCCGCCAAGGTGCGCCCGCTCGCCGAGGCGCTGGAGGTCGAGACCGCGGGCCTGTCGCGCCAGGAGATGATTTCCGCCTGCGCCGACGCGATCCGGGCACTCTACGCCGACATCGGCTTCCCCACCCGCTTCACCCCCGGGCAACTGCCCCGCGACCGGGTGCGCGAGATGGCGCAGCGCGCCGTGCCGGGCCTCTATGCCGGCATCGCCGCCAAGGATTTCGATCCGGCGAGCACCAACGACCGCACGCTCATCGCGAGCCCGGCGGCGCGCAAGATGACGGTGAGGCAGGCGGAGGAGATCTTCGGGCTTTGCGTCGCATAGTCGTTCGGTCCGACCAACGTGTCCAAAACCCTCCGAGTCATCCTGGGGCCGCGCAGCGGAACCCGGGATCCATAAACGCCGACATTTCAGGAAGAGGCGGAACGCCAACCGCCTCGTTCGGCACCGTCGGCGTGTATGGATCCCGGGGTCTCGTTTTCGACAAGCCCCGGGATGACGTCGAGTGATGTCGGCAGATGGGGCAGATCGATCTGTCGGACAATGAAAAGTAGGACAAAATATCCCATCATCACACCTCATCCTGAGGTGTTATTCGATCAAAGATCGGCTGACCTCGAAGGAGGGCTCCAGGGATCGTGGCGACTTCTGGAGCCCTTTTTCGAGGCCTCCGCTTCGCTCCGGCACCTCAGGATGAGGTCGTGGGTGAGACCCACTTCATCAATCCCGTGGGCGTGCGTCGCAAGCCCTGGCGCACCGGCCCGCACCATGCTTTTCTGGCCCACGAACGGGGGGCCCGGCACATGCGCGCGACACCGATGATCCTCGCGGCCGCCCTCGTCGGGGCGGCCCTGCCGGCCCACGCCCTCGACATCCGCGACCTCCCCATCGCCAAGGCGCCCGAGGCCTGCCCGCACGAGGGACCGGGCTTCGTCCGCTTCGTCCCCGGCGGTCCCTGCACGCGGATCAGCGGGCGGGTGCGGGCCGAGGCCGGCACGCCGGTGCCGGCGCGGCCCGGCGCCGGCCTCGACGGGATGGCCCGGGGCGTCGTCGGCGGGTCGGGCCGGGTCGCGATCGATACCCGCACCCAGACCGAGTACGGCCCGGCCCGGGCCTATATCCGGCTCGGCACCGGGCGCTGATGCGCCCTCACAGGCTGCGCGAGAGCACCAGCGGCGCGCTGCGGCGGTGGCCGTAGGGGGAGGGGGCCGGGCGGCTGCCGTAGCCGCTCGGTTCGGCGTGGCGGTTGAGCTCGGTCGACAGGGTGCGCAGCAGCCCCTCCGAGACCGACCGGGCGGTCGCCAGCACCGCCTGGTTGGCCGCCACCGCATCCGAGAAGCGGCCATGGGCCTCGCGCAGGGCCGCGATGCCCTCGGGGGCGAAGCGGGCGAGCGCCACCGCGTTGGCCTTCACCGCCTGCAGGCCCTGCAGGTAGGCGCCGGCGAGCGCGGTCTTCTGCGGCGCCTCGGCCAGGCCCTCGGCGAGCCGCCCGACCCGGATGTGGTCGCTCTCGCGGGCGAGCAGGGCTTCGAGCGCCTGCATGGTGGTGAGCGTCTCGGCCACGAGGCGCGCGGCGGCCTCCGGGTCGGCGATGCGCAGCGGGGCGGGGCGGGCGGCCTCAGACATTCGCGCCTCCCTGCATCCGCAGCATCTCGCGCATCACCTGGTCGCCGATGCCGATGCCGCCGCTCTGCACGATCGACTGGGCGTATTCCTTGTTGAGCATCGAGCGGTAGACCCCGCCGCCGGTGCCGTTCTCGCCGAGCGGGCCGTCGGTGCCCTGCGAGCGGTTGAGCACGTCGAGGCTCTGCTCCAGGAACATCGATTCGAAGTCCTTGGCGGTCTTCTGGATCTTCGCCTTGTCGGCGTTGGCCCCCTGCAGGGCGGAGCCGGCGGCCCCGGCGAGGGCCTGGCCGACCGCGAGGCCCGCGGAGGCGGCGAGGGAAGCGAGGGGAAGCATCGGGGTTCAGACCTCGTGTCGGGAGAGAAGGGCAGGGGAGGGCGGGCGCGGGCTCACATCACCTCGATGTCGGCCTGGAGCGCGCCGGAGGCCTTGATCGCCTGGAGGATCGAGATCAGGTCGCGCGGGCCGATGCCGAGGGCGTTGAGCCCGTCGACCAATTCGCGCAGGGTCACGCCCTCCTTGACCAGGGCGAGCTTGTTCTTCTCGCCGGCATCGACCTTGAGCGCGGTGCGCGGCACCACCACGGTCTCGCCGTTGGAGAACGGGGCCGGCTGGCTCACCTGGGGCTGCTCGGTGATGGTGACGGTGAGGTTGCCCTGCGCCACCGCCACGGTGGAGACCCGCACGTCGCGGCCCATCACGATGATGCCGGAACGCTCGTCGATCACCACCCGGGCGGTCTGGTCGGGCTCGACCTTCAGCTGCTCGACCTCGGTGAGCAGCCGGATCATGTTGCCCTGGTAGCGCGGCGGGACCTGCAGGGTGACGGTGGAGGGGTCGGTCGGCTCGGCGGTGTCGGCGCCCATGAAGTCGTTGATCGCCGCGGCGATCCGCTTCGAGGTCGTGAAGTCGGGGTTGCGCAGGGACAGGCGCAGGCACTTCTGCTCGTTGAGCTTGAAGGCGATCTCGCGCTCGATCACGGCGCCGTTTGCGATGCGGCCGTTGGTCGGCACGCCGCGGGTGATCTTGGCCGCGTCGCCCTCGGCCTGGAAGCCCGCGATGGCGAGGGACCCTTGCGCCACCGCGTAGGCCTCGCCGTCGGCGGCGAGCAGCGGCGTGACCAGCAGCGTGCCGCCCTGGAGCGACTTGGCGTCGCCGAGCGACGACACCGTGACGTCGATGCGGGTGCCCTGCGCGGCGAAGGGCGGCAGGTTCGCCGTCACCATCACGGCGGCGAGGTTGGCGGTGCGCATCACGGCGCCGCGGGTGTTGACCCCGAGCCGCTCCAGCATCGCCTGTACCGACTGCTTGGTGAAGGGCGCGTTGTTCAGCGTGTCGCCGGTGCCGTTGAGGCCGACGACGATGCCGTAGCCGATGAGCTGGTTGGTCCGCATCCCCTCGACGCTGGCGAGGTCCTTCACCCGCGACAGGGCGAGGGCGGGGCCGGCCGCGAGGAGCAGGACGGGCAGCAGGCAGGAGAGGCAGGCGAGGGCGAGGAGGCGGAGGCGCATGACGGGGTCCCGAAACTCGGAACGTGCCGTTGCCAGGACCGTGCCAGCGCCGATCCCAGGCGTAAGTCTTTGGTAAGGTTACCGATCCGTTGCCGGGCCGGGCGCCGGGGGGTCGATCCGGGCCCGGTCGTTTTCGCCCGGCGGCAAGATCTGCCGCCTCGTTTACGGGGCGTTCACCATACCCGGGCGAGGTTCATGCCGCACACCGAAGACCCGTGACCCGGACCCCATCGCATGCGTGTCGACACCCGCCTCGCGGCCGCTCCCCTGTCGGGAGCCGGGCCGCGCTCCCTGCCGGCAGGCGGCGTGTTCTCCCTCGGGATGGAGGGCGCGCGCGGGCCGACCAGCGCCGGCGGCGCGGTGCCGCTCGCGGGCCTGAGCGCGATCCTGACCCTCCAGTGCCAGGACGAGATCTCCGCCGACCGCCGCCGCCGGGCGACCAAGCGCGGCCACGACCTCCTCGACGGGCTCGACCGCCTCAAGGCGGCGCTGCTCGGCGGGCGGGTCGCGGCGAGCGAGCTGAAAGCCATCGCGGGCCGCCTCGCCGAGCGCAGCGGCAATACCGGCGATCCACGCCTCGACGACCTGATCGGCCATATCGAGCTGCGGGCGCAGGTCGAGCTCGCCAAGCTCGAGGCCGCGGCCGGCTGAGCGGCGGGGGCCGGTGCCAGCGCAAGGCGCGCCGGCGACGTACGGTTGCGGGAAACGCCACTTTTCCGCCAGACTGTCCGTGTCGAAATGTTTCTCGGATTGACTTAGGGTTTCCTTCAAAATTCACGGCGATACAGGGCTCCCGCACAGTACTGGAGTCCCGACCCGATGCGCGCCCTCACCACGATCCGCGGACGACTGATCGCGCTTCTCGTCGTCCTCGCCGGGCTGATCGCGGGTTCGCTCGGGGGCGGCTGGTGGGGCGTCGCCGGCATGCGCGAGGCCGTCGACCACATCTACGGCGGCCGCGTCGTTCCGCTGCGCGACCTGAAGTCGGTCGCCGACCTCTACGCGGTCAACATCGTCGACACCTCGCACAAGCGCCGCGGCGAGAGCCTGTCCTGGGCCGACGCGCGGCGCAACGTCGAGCAGGCGATGGCGCGGGTCGACACCCACTGGTCGGCCTACCGCAGCAAGGCGATGAGCCCGCGCGAGGACGGGATCGCCCGCGAGGTCGAGGGCGCGATGGCGGCGGCGAAACCGGCGGTGACGCGGCTCGTCGGCCTCCTGCGGGCCGAGGACGCCGCCGGGCTCGCCGCCTTCGTGACGCGCGACCTCTACCCGGCGATCGACCCGATCTCGGACGCGGTCGGCAAGCTCGTCGACCTGCAGCTCGACGAGGCCCGCGAGGGCAAGCTCGCCGCCGACCGTCTCTACGACCTCCTGGCGGCGACCTTCCTCGGGGTGATGCTGGTGGCCGCCGCCGCGATCGCCGGCGCGGCCTGGATCGTGCTCGCCGGCGTCTCGACGCCGCTCACCCGCATCACCGGCCAGATGCGCGCCCTCTCGGACGGCGACCTCGCGGTGGCGGTGACCGACGGGGGCAAGCGCGACGAGATCGGCACCCTCGCCCGCGCCCTGCAGGTGTTCAAGGACGCCCTGATCGCCAAGCGCGAGGCCGACCGGGCCGCCGCCGGGGAGGCCGACGCCAAGCTGCGCCGTGCCGCCCATCTCGACGGCCTGATGCGGGCCTTCGAGACCCGGGTGACGGCCCTGAGCCGCGGCGTCGCGACGGCGGCGGCCGGCATGGAATCGGCGGCCGGCAGCATGGCGGCCACCGCCGAGGCGACGACCGGGCAGTCCGTGACCGTCGCGGCGGTCGCCGAGCAGACCTCGGCCAACGTCCAGACCGTGGCGAGCGCCACCGAGGAACTCGCCGCCTCGATCCAGGAGATCACCGGCCAGGTCGGCCTGTCCGCCCGCATGGCGGTCGCCGCCCGCGAGGAGACGCAGCGCACCGACGCGGTGGTCCAGTCCCTGGCGACCGGCGTCCGCGCGATCGGCGACGTGATCGGGTTGATCTCCGGCATCGCGGCCCAGACCAACCTGCTCGCGCTCAACGCCACCATCGAGGCGGCACGGGCGGGCCCGGCCGGCCGTGGCTTCGCGGTGGTGGCCGCCGAGGTCAAGGCGCTGGCCGAGCAGACCGCCAAGGCGACCGAGGAGATCGCCGCCCAGATCGGCGTGATCCAGGCCGGCACCGGCGGCGCGGTCGAGGCCATCGCGGCGATCGGCCGGCGGATCGGCGAGATGGATTCCATCGCCACCGGCGTCGCGGCGGCGATGGAGGAGCAGGGGGCGGCGACCCAGGAGATCGCCCGCAACGTGCAGGAGGCCTCCCGCGGTACGCTCACGGTGACGCAGTCCATCGCCACGGTGCGCGACGGCGCCGGACGGACCGGGGACGCCGCCGCCGAGGTGCTGGGGGCCGCCCAGGCGATGTCGCGTTCCGCCGAGGAGCTGCAGCGCGAGGTGATCGGCTTCCTCGGCGAGGTGCGGGCGGCGTGAGCCGCTCGCCGGCCCTCCGTTGACGCACCTGCCCCGATCTCCCACAACGGCGCCCGCTTGAAGACGGGCGGCCGTGGCGTCGCCGAAGAGGTCTGCGACACCCCCGGCCGCGATGCTGTTCAACTCCTTCCCGTTCCTGTTCGGCTTCCTGCCGGTCGCCCTGGCGCTGCACGCGCTGGTCGCCCTGCACCGCCCGGCCTGGCGCCTGCCGCTCCTCGTGGTGCTCTCGCTGGTCTTCTACGGCTGGTGGGACCCGCGCTTCGTGCCGCTGCTCGCCGCCTCGATCGGGCTGAACTGGCTCGTCGCGCGCCGGTTCGGGCACAGCCGCGCGGTCGTGCTGATCCCGCTCGCCATCGCCGCCAACCTCGCGGTGCTGGCGCTGTTCAAGTATGCCGGGTTCCTCGCCGGTCTCGCCGCGCTCCTGCCGGGGCTGCACGACCTCGCCCGGCCGAGCCTCGCGCTCCCGCTCGGCATCTCGTTCTTCACCTTCCACCACGTGATGTACCTCACCGACCTGCGCGCCGGCCGGGCGCCGCAGATGAGCCTCACGCGCTACGCCCTCTACATCGCGTTCTTCCCCCAGGTGCTCGCCGGGCCGCTGGTGCGCTGGAGCGAGATCCTCCACCAGTTCGACGAGAAGCCCTATGCCCGCCCGGACGCCGCCGAGCGGATCGGGCGCGGGCTGATGCTGCTCTGCCTCGGGCTCGCCAAGAAGGTGTTCCTCGGCGATCCGCTCGCAGCCTACGCCAACCCGGTGTTCCAGGCCGCCGCCGAGGGCAAGGTGGTCAGCGTCGTCGACGCCTGGCAGGGCACGCTCGCCTTCACGTTCCAGATCTACTTCGACTTCTCGGGCTACACCGACATGGCGCTGGGTCTCGCGCTGCTGTTCGGGATCGTGCTGCCGCAGAACTTCGACGTGCCCTACCGCGCGACCTCGCTGCAGGACTTCTGGCGGCGCTGGCACATGACCCTGTCGCGCTTCCTGCGCGACTACCTCTACATCCCCTTCGGCGGCAACCGCCGGGGCCTCGCCGTGCAGCTCGCCGCGCTCTTCGCCACGATGACGCTCGGCGGCCTGTGGCACGGCGCCGGCCTCACCTTCGTCGCCTGGGGGGCGGCGCACGGCGCCGGGCTCGGGATCGGCCTCCTGTGGCGCCGCGCCGGGCTGCCGATGCCGGCGCTGCTGGGCTGGGCCCTGACCTTCCTGTTCGTGGCCCTGACCTGGGTACTGTTTCGCGCCACCAGCTTCGAGGCGGCGATGGCCGTGTTCAAGGGCCTGGCCGGCCACGCGCCGGTCGGCCACGGCTTCAAGTGGCGGGCCTTCGTGCCCGCCGCCCTGGTGGCGCTGATCGGCCCGACCGCCTGGGCGGCGGTCCACCGCCTGCCGCCGCGGCCGGCCCTGGCGGTCGCCTTCGCGGTGCTCCTCGTCGCGGTGCTGCTGCGCATCGGCGACGACGCCAACTACGAGTTCATCTACTTCCAGTTCTGAGGGGCCGATCCGATGCGCGCTGACCCCTCGGTCGCGACCACCGCACCCGCCGCCTGGCGGCGTTTCGCCGTCACCCTCGTGGCCGCCGCCGCCCTCCTGCTCGCCGGCTACCTCGCCCTGGCGCTGGCGGTCGACCCCTACGACACCGGCCGGCCCCGGCTCCTCGCCCGCGACGGCGTGCGCCCGCAGGGGCCGCGCACCGCGACGGCGAGCCGGGGCCGCGACCCGGCCTTCACGGCGGCGATCGTCGGCAACTCGCACATCCAGCTCGTCGCCCCGGCCCGCCTGCGCGAGGCGACCGGGATCCCGTTCGTGCAGCTCTCCGTGCCGGGCACCGGCCCGGGCGAGCAGCTTCTCGTCGCCGGGTACTTCCTGCGCCATCACCCGCACGCGCGTGCCCTGGTGCTCGGGATCGATTCGGCCTGGTGCACCGGTGATCCCGCCCTGCCGCCCTTGAAGCCGTTCCCGTCCTGGCTGCTCGCCGACGACGCCCTCGGCTACCTGCGCGGGCTCCTGCGCATCCGCGTCGCCGCCGAGGTGGTCAACCGCATCGGCTGGGCCTCGCGCAAGGCCCCGCGCCGGGCGGCGCCGGACGGCTACTGGGACTACGAGCCGGACTACCTCGCCCTCGGCGCCCCCGACGGGCCGGGCTGGGAGGGGTTCCGCACCCGGCGCGCGCCGGACGACCCCGATCCGAACTCGGGCGGACCCGCCTTTCCGGCCGCCGAGCGACTGCGTGCCCTGGCGCGGGGCGTCGATCCCGCGACCCGGCTGGTCGTGGTCTTTCCGCCGGTCCACGCCCCGGCGCAGGACCGGGCGGGCACGCCCCGGGCGGCGGCCTCCGCCGCCTGCCGGGCGGCGCTGGCGGCGGCGGTGGCGCCGCGGGGCCGGGTGGTCGACTGGTCCGGCGATCGGCCCGAGACGCACGACCCCGCCCTGTTCTTCGACGCCACCCACTACCGCCAGCCGCTCGCCCGACGCCTCGAGGCCGATATCGCCGCCGCCCTCGCGGTACCGCGAGGCGAGGGCGCAGAAGCGCCTCGACCGTGACACGTTTGCCGCAGGGGGGCGCCGTCCCCTGGTCCGCTCCTTGCGTGCCGAGGTTCAGACATTGTGGTGGCGTGCGGGCTCTATTATAGGGCAGCGCCAAGTGGGCCACGGCCATCACATCGGCCGCGGTCTTGACAACATCGGTTATCCGAGGGGCGCGATGGCGAAGATCGTGATCGAGGAGGGCTATGCCCCCAATGACGCCGAGCCCTTCATGAACGAGCGTCAGCGAGAGTATTTTCGCCGCAAGCTCCAGGGGTGGAAGCAAGACATTCTGCGCGAGGCCCAGGACACCCTGGTAGCGCTGCAGAGCGAGAACGAGAACCATCCCGACCTGACTGACCGCGCCTCGTCGGAGACCGATCGGGCGATCGAGTTGCGCGCCCGCGACCGGCAGCGCAAGCTGATCGCCAAGATCGATGCCGCGCTCTCGCGCATCGAGGACGGGTCCTACGGTTACTGCGAGGAGACCGGCGAGCCGATCTCGCTCAAGCGCCTGGAAGCCCGCCCGATCGCGACGCTGTCGCTCGAGGCCCAGGAGCGCCACGAGCGGCGCGAGCGGGTGTACCGGGACGATTGAGGCTCCGCGCCCCCGAGGCGCACGTCCCAATCGAGCACGGGCAGGCCCGTGCTCCATGCCGGTATGCAAGCCCGACCCGGGACGGAGCAGGCGCAGCGGGATTTCCTCGCGCGCCGCTCGCCCGCAAGAATGCAGGGCTGTCCAGGAACAATTCTCGTTGAGAATTGATCGCCAGGCCCCTCTCTCAAAAGGGAGCGGGCGGACGCGGCATTCGTGTTTCCCCCCGGACAGCCTTGCTGCAGGGGGGGAGAGCTGCTGCGCGCTGCAGCGCGGTCTGGTCCATCAGGCATGACGATCCGACGGCCGGGGCCGGGCGCAAGCCGGCATCCCGGCCGTTCGCGTTCAGGCCACGCTGAAGCCGGCCATGGAAACGAGAGCGGCCCCGGCGGGAAGTGCCGGGGCCGCGCCGCGACCGGGGGACTCAAGGGGGGAGCGTGCCCCCCGGTGCGGGATTCTCAGGGACCGTCCGGGTGGGACGGCACCTTTCGCCGGACCGGCAACCGTTCGCTAGAACGGCAACCGTTCGCTAGAACGGCAGCACGACGTCGAGGAACTGCTGGCCGTAGCGCGGCTGCTGCACGTCGGTGATCTGGCCGCGGCCGCCATAGGCGATGCGGGCCTGGGCGATCTTGCTCGAATCGATCGTGTTGTCGGACTCGATGTCCTCGGGCCGCACCACGCCGCCGACGATCAGTTCGCGTACCTCGAAATTGATGCGGATCTCCTGGCGGCCTTCCAGCACCAGGTTGCCGTTCGGCAGGACCTGCGTGACGATCGCCGCCACGTTGGTGGTCACGGTCTCGGCCCGCTGGACCGAGCCGGCGCCGTCGTTGGTGGTGGTGGCGTCGGTGGCGAGCATCTTGGCCGGGTCCATGCCGGCGAGGAGCTTGGTCTTGGTCTCGAGGCCGAAGGCGTTGGGCATCCCGAACGACTCGCTGTTCGAGCGCGAGCGCTTGGTCTCGTTGTTGAGGTTGGCCTTGTCGGTGACGTTGATCTTCACCGTCACGAGATCGCCGACCTTGGCGGCGCGCTGGTCCTTGAAGAAGGCGCGCGAGCCGGTGCGCCACAGCGAGTTCGACGCGTACGAGACCGGCTGGACGTCCGGCATCGGCAGCCGCACCGGGCGGTAGCCGGGCTGGGCGGTCGGGTCGTCGATCGCCGAGAGGGTCGGCGTCGCGCCGATGTTCTGGAGGCGGTCGACGGTGTTGCAGCCGGCGAGCAGCGCGCCGGCGAGACCCAGGAGGGCGAGGCGCGAGAGGCGGGAGACGGTCACGGCGCGCCTCCTCACGGCTGGGCCGCGGCGAGGCGGGCGGCCGGGGCCGCCGCCGTCACCGGCACGATCGGCGCCACGGTGACGCGGCCGGGGCCGATCACGGTGGCCTGGATCACCTTCTTGGAGACCGGGTTGACCACCCCGATCACCGCCCCGAGGGGCCCGCCCTCGCGGGCCTGGCCGCGCAGCGCCAGGGCGACGCCCGGGGTCTCGTACACGATGGTCACCGCCTCGCCGCGGGCGACGAGGTCGGGCCGGGTCAGCTCGGCCGCGCGCAACGCCGTGCCGGCGCCGAGGGGCTTCTGCGCCACCTGGCCGAGGAAGGCGGCCGGGTCGGCGGCGATGTCGGCCGGCAGGCCGTCGCGGGGCCGGCGCTCCACCGCCACGTCGGCGGCGTTCAGGGTCTCGCCGCGGGCGATGGCGCGGGTCAGCACCGCGACGTCGGCCATCTCGACCACCTGGCCGGCGACGCGCAGCGAGGACTGGCGCTCGCCCACCACCACCAGCGCGGTGACGCGGCGGCTGCGCGGATCGTAGGTGACCTCCTGGGCGGTCACCGCGCTCACGAGGTCCGGCGGCACGGTCAGGACCGGGGCCTCGCCGTCGAACGCGATGGTGACGAAGCCGACGTCGAAGCCGCGCTGCTTGGCGAGCACCGCCTTCACGGCGCCCTCGATCTCCGGGGCGCCGATGCGGCGGGCCGCGCGCTGGACCGAGATCTGCAGCCGGCCGCCGCTCTCCGGCGCGTCGAGCCCGAGGCCGGCGGTGGCCTCGACGATGCGCCGGACCTGGATGGTGCCGGAGGTGCCGAGCGCCGGGGCCCGGAACAGCGCCTTCTGGGCGAGCGCCGGGGGTGCGCCGGAGACGAGGTCGCCCAGGGTGATCACGTCGCGCTCGGCGGTGATGTCGCCCTTGATCGCGAGGCGCGGGACCTCGACGGCCAGGACCGGCAGGGTGAGGAACCCGAGCGCCACCAGCGTCAGCGCGGTGCGCGACAGGATGCCGGCGCCGAGGAGCGCGCGGCGCGCTGCGGGCGAGCGAAGGGTGGGGGCGGGAAGAGCCGTGTGGGTCATCGGGGCGCTCATCCGCGGAACATCTGCGAGGTGGTGGAGAGCATCTGGTCGGCGGCGGTCACGACCTTCGAGTTCATCTCGTAGGCGCGCTGCGCGGCGATCAGCGACGAGATCTCCGAGACCGCGTTGACGTTGGCCTCCTCGAGGTAGCTCTGCTGCAGGTTGCCGAACCCGTCGGTGCCGGGATTGCCGGTGATCGCCGGGCCCGAGGCCAGGGTCTCGACGAACAGGTTGTCGCCGATCGATTCGAGGCCGACCTTGTTGACGAACCGCGCCATCTGGATCTGGCCGAGGTTCTGCGGCGCGGTCTGGCCCGGGATCTGCGCCTGCACGATGCCCGAGGCGCTGATGGTGACCGCGGTGGCGTTGTTCGGCACCGTGATGTTCGGGTTCATCAGGTAGCCCTCGCGGGTCACGATCTGCCCCTGCGCGTCGAGGTCGAACGACCCGTCGCGGGTGTAGGACGTGCGCCCGTCCGGCATCGTGACCTGGAAGAAGCCCTCGCCGCGCACGGCGATGTCGTAGGTCTTCTCGGTCGAGGTCAGGGTGCCCTGCGACATCACCCGGGCGGTCGAGGTCGTCTTCACGCCCGAGCCGATGGCGAGGCCCGCCGGCAGCTGGTTGTTCTGGTCCGAGGTCGCGGTGCCGGCCCGGCGCAGGTTCTGGTAGAGCAGATCCTGGAAATGCGCCTGCTGGCGCTTGTAGCCGGTGGTGCGCAGGTTCGCGATGTTGTTCGAGATGACCTGGACGTTGAGTTCCTGGGCCGCCATGCCGGTGGCGGCGGCGTAGAGCGCGCGCATCGTTCAGGCTCCCCTTCAAGCGTTGCCGACGTCGGCGAGGCGCTGGATCGCCTGGCCGCGCAGGGAATCGAGCCGCGACACCGTGTCGGAGACGAGCTGGTAGGTGCGGTTCACCTCCAGCATCCGGCTCATCGCCACGACCGGGCGGACGTTCGAGCGCTCGAGCGCGCCGGGCTCGATCCGCCCTTGCGGGCCGGCGGGCTGGGCCGGGGTGTTCGAGGAATAGAGGTTCGACCCGGCATTCGTCAGACCCTGCGGGTTGGCGAAGGTGACGAGGCGCAACTTGCCGCGGGTGCCCTGGTTGGTCGACACGGTGCCGTCGGGCCCGAGGCCGAGGCCGGTCTCCTGCTGGCCGATCTGGATCGGACCGCCCTCGCCGAGGACGGGGTAGCCGTCGCTCGTCACGATCTGCCCCTGCGCGTTCAGCTCGAAGGCGCCGTTGCGGGTGTAGCGCTCGCCCTGCGGCGTCTGCACCGCGAAGAACGCCTCGCCGCGGATCGCCGCGTTGAGCGGGTTGCCGGTCGCCTCGACCGGCCCCTGCGACAGGTCGAGCGGCGTGCCCGAATCGATGACGTAGGACAGACGCCGGTCGGGGCGCTGGAAGGTCTCCGCGCTCGCCTTCGGCATCAGGTATTCCTGGAAGCGCGTCGTGCGCGCCTTGAAGCCCGTCGTGGTGACGTTGGCCATGTTGTTGGCGATGACCTCGAGCTCGCGCCCGAGGGCCATCTGGGACGAGAGCCCGATCAACTGAGCATTCTGCACCGGCTACTCCCCGACGATGCGTGGTGGCGGGCCACCCCGCTCCCCAGCGGCGGACCCGGGATGGTGATCGCAGGCACCGTGCCAGGCCGGGGCACCGGGATTTCTTCAGTTAAGGCAAATGCTTGGTTAATCGGAGCGCCGGCCCGGACGGGTCGTTTCGTGCCGACCCGGCAGTTTCGACCAGGCAGAAATTGCCGCCTTAACGGCGCGTTAACCGTCTTCTCGCATTCTGCGGCCCTGTCCCGGCAACGGGTCATTCCGAAGGATTTGGACGGCGGGCGATGGCCAGGAAGCCGAAGAATGCGCCGGCCGGCGACGGCGAGGCGGAGGGCCAGGACGGCGCCGCCCCCGCCGGCGGCTCCAAGAAGAAGCTGATCGTGATCGGCGCGGCGGTGCTGCTGGTCGCGGGCGCCGGCGGCGGCGGCTTCATGGTGATGCGCAGCCGCGCCGCGCATGCCGAGAAGCCGGCCGCCGAGCAGAAGCTGCCGGTCGCCTTCATGGACGTGCGCGAGATGAGCATGAACCTGATGCCCGAGCCCGGGCAGACCCAGCCGCGCTTCGTGCGCCTGAAGGTCGCCCTCGAGGTGCGGGACTCCAAGGTGGCGGCCGAGATCCAGCCGCTGATGCCGCGGGTCGAGGACACGTTCCAGGTCTTCGTGCGCGAGCTGCGCGTCGGCGACTTCGAGGCCGCCGGCGGCACCTATCGCCTGCGCGAGGAGCTGCTGCGGCGGGTCAACGTGGCGGTCTACCCCGCCAAGGTCGACGCCGTGCTCTTCAAGGACTTCATCATCCAATAGGCCTCTCTCGCAGGATTTGGTGCTTCCGTGGCCGGACCCGACGACACCATCGACGAAGACGACTGGGCCTCCGCCCTGATCGAGCAGGGCGGCGGCGGCGACGCCTCGCTCGCCGACGAGTGGGGTGCGGCGCTCGCTGAGCAGGGCACCGCCACCCAGGCGAGCGACATGGCGGCCGAATGGGCCAACATGATCGACGAGGGGGAGACCGAGAACCTCCCCGAGCTCGCCGGCAACGACCGCATCCTGAACCAGGAGGAGATCGACCAGGTCCTCGGGTTCTCGCTGCGCGAGCTCTCGGCCTCGGGCGCGGGCGGCATCCGGGCCATCGTCGATTCGGGCGTCGTCTCGTACGAACGCCTGCCGATGCTCGAGATCGTCTTCGACCGGATGATCCGGTTGCTGTCGACGTCCTTGCGCAACTTCTTCCAGGACAACGTCGAGGTCACCCTCGACAACATCACCTCGGTGCGCTTCGGCGACTACCTGAACGCGATCCCGCTGCCGACCCTGCTCGGCGTGTTCCGGGCCGACGCCTGGGAGAATTCGGGCCTCGTCACGGTCGAGTCGAACCTCGCCTACTCGACCCTCGACCTCCTGCTCGGCGGCAAGCGCGGCGGCACGAGCATCCGCCTCGACGGGCGGCCGTTCACGCCGATCGAGATGCAGCTCGTGCGCCGCATGGTCGAGATCATCCTGGGCGACCTCGAGGCGTCGTTCCAGCCGCTCTCGCCGGTGCGCTTCCTCATCGACCGGATCGAGACCAACCCGCGCTTCGCCACCATCACACGGCCGGCCAACGCCGCGATCCTGATCGACCTCAAGCTCGACATGGAAGGCCGCGGCGGCCTCCTGCAGATCCTGTTTCCCTACGCCACGATCGAGCCGATCCGCGACCTGCTGCTGCAGAGCTTCATGGGCGAGAAGCTCGGCCGCGACCACATCTGGGAAGGCCACCTCGCCACCGAGATCTTCCAGGCCGACGTCGCGGTCGAGGCGGTGCTGCACGAGATGTCGCTGCCGCTGCGCCGGGTCCTGTCGCTTGAGGTCGGCGACACCATCATGTTCGACGCCAAGCCCGCCGACCTCATCACCCTGCGCTGCGGCGACTGGGCGACGACGCAAGGGCGGATCGGCCGGCTCGACGATTCGATCGCCGTGCAGGTGACGCGGCCCCTGCGCCGCTCGCGCACCACCTTCGCGGCCTTCGAGGCCTCGATGCAGAACCGCAAGGACGGCTAGCCGATGCCCGTCCCCGCATCCCCGTCCATCCCGTCGCCGACAAACCGGAGCGAGGCCGCGTCGTGAGCCTGATCGTCAGCATCCTGGCCGACCTCCTGGTCGCGGTCCTCCTCGTCGCCTGCATCGCCACGTCGGTCGGTCTCGGCCGCCGCATCACCCGCCTCAAGGGCGACGAGGCGGCGATGCGCCAGACCATCGGCGACCTGATGGTGGCGACCGAATCCGCCGAGCGGGCGATCTCGGGCCTGCGCAGCACCCTCGCCGAGTGCGACCGCACCCTGGCCGAGCGCCTGCGCATCGCCGAGCGCACCAACGCCGACCTCGCCACCCAGCTCCGGGCCGGCGACGAGGTGCTCTCGCGCATCGGCGGCATCCTGGCCCAGGCCCGCGCCTCGGTGCCCGGCGAGGCCGCCGGCATGACCTCCCAGCCCGGGGTGAGTCACCCCGGAATGACGCCGGCCGCCCAGGCCGCCATGGTGCAGGCCGCCTTCGCGCCGGTGTCGGCGCCCACCGCGGTGCCCGCCGCCGCCCAGATGCCGCCGCGCGCCGTGCCGCCGCAGGCCGCGCCGGGATCCGCCGCCGAGCCCCGGCCGGTCTCCACCGGCGAACGCCTCGGCGCCGCCGCCGCCGCCGCCCGCGCCCTCAGCGAGCGCGCCCTGAGCCGTCTCCAGGCCCAGGCCGCATGACCCTGACGCTGCTCCTGCGCCGCTTCGCCGGGTTGCCGGACGCCCCGGTCGCCGCCGGGGCTCAGCCCCAGGCCGCGGCGGCCGCGTTCCCCTCCGCCGGCGCGAAGCCGGACGCCGCGCCGGTCGCGGGTCGTCCCGCTGCAGGTGCTGCCGGCGCCGGCAAGCCCATGGCCGCCACCGGGCTTCCGGCGAAGCGGCCGCAGGCGCCCGTCACCCTGTCGGCGCTGTTGCGGCGCCTGACCGCGACGCCGGCCTGGCGCGGGCCGATGATCCGGCTGCGCCTCGTCGACGCGGTGGCGGTGGCGGCCTGCGGGCTCCTCTTCCTCAAGGTCCTGGCCTTCCTCGACGCCGCGCCCTCCACCGGCAGCCGCTTCGCCGAGGTGCTGGCCCATGCCCGCTCGGGCTGGGAGCCCGCCGACCCGACGGTGACCGGCTCGGTCTCGCCCAAGGAGACGGCGCCCGCCCCCACGACCTCGGCCCCGCCCGCGGAGCCGCCGCGGCCGTCCGGCGAGCCGGTCTCCTCTTCCGAGCGGGCGATCCTCGAGAAGCTCGGCGCCCGGCGCGACGCGCTCCAGCAGCGCTCGCGCGACCTCGAGACCCGCGAGCAGCTGATCGAGAACGCCGAGCGCAAGCTCGAGAGCCGCATCAACGACCTCAAGACCCTGGAGCAGAAGGGCGACGACGCCGCGGCCAAGCGCGCCGAGGCCGAGGCGGCCGGGCTCAAGTCCCTGGTGACGATGTACGAGACGATGAAGCCCAAGGAGGCCGCCCGGGTCTTCGACCGGCTGAAGCTCGACGTGCTGGTGCCGGTGGTGGTCGCCATGAACCCGCGCAAGATGGCCGAGGTGCTGGCGGTGATGCAGCCCGAGGCGGCCGAGCGGCTGACCGTGGCGCTCGCCCAGCGCGCCCGCGGGGCGGGCGGCCCGAAATCCGCCGCCGTCGCCCCGGGCCTGCCCCCGGGTGAGCTGCCGGCGATCGACGGGGTGCGCTGACCTTCCGTCCGGAGACCCGCGGGCGGCGAATTAAGCCCGCGTTAGCCGTGTGCCGTCATGGTGCCGGCTCGGGGTTTACGGGCGGATCGCGATGGGTTCGACGGGCAGGAGCCGCTGTGCTGCGGCGCTGATCGCGCTGGCGGGATGGACCGCCGGAGCGAGCGCGGCCGCCGCGGCGCAGCTCACGGCGATCCAGGGCAGCGAGCAGAAGAATTTCGGCCGCATCGCGCTCACCTTCGACCAGGGCGTGAAGGTGACCGCCAAGGTCGTCGGCGGCGTGCTGGTGGTGGGCTTCCGCGAGCCCGTCACGGGCCAGCGCGACCGCCTGGCGAGCGAGATGCCGGCCTACGTGGCCCAGGTCCGCCGCGACCCGGACGGCTCCGGCCTGCGCGTCGCCCTCCAGGCCCCCTACAAGGTCAACGTGCTGGAGGCCGGCGAGCGGGTCTTCATCGACCTGCTGCCCGAGGGCTGGAGCGGCCTGCCGCCGAGCCTGCCGCCCGACGTGCTGGCCGACCTCACCCGCCGAGCCGAGGAGCTGAGCGCCCGCCTGCGCCGCGAGGCCGCCGCCCGCGCGCCGCGCCCGGTGCCGCTGCGCCTCGAGGTCGCCCATCTGCCGACCCTGACCCGGTTCACCCTGCGCCTGCCCAGGGAGGCCCAGGCCGCCCTGACCCGGGCCGGCGGCGACGTCCGCCTGCGCGTCCCGGGCGCCTACACGATCGACGCGTCCGAGGCCCGCTCCGGCGCCCGGCCGGCCGTGACCGCCCTGGCCACCGAGGCGAGCGCGGAGGCCGCCGGGGTCACCGTGAAGCTCGCCGAGGGCTACACCGCCGAGGGCTACCGCGAGGAGGATTCCTACGTCCTCGACCTGATCAAACCGGGCGGCCAGGCCTCGGCTCAGGATGCCAAGACTGCCGAAGCCAAGCCCGCCGAAGCCAAGCCCGCCGAAGCCAAGCCCACCGATACCAAGTCCGCCGAAGCCAAGCCCTCGGATGCCAAGCCGCCGGAGCCCCGCGCCGCGGACGCCCGGATGACGGCGGGCGAGGCGCCCGCCGGCCCGCCGCCCGCCGCCCGGGCCGAGGCCGGGTCCGGCGTCACGCCACCGGCGGATCCGGCCGCGTCGTCCGGCCCGGTCCAGGCCCGGATCGTGCGTGCCTGGCCCGGCCTGCGCATCGCCTTCCCGTTTGCCTCCCGGCCGCCGGCGGCTCTGTTCGAGCGTGCCGGGATCGCCACCCTGGTGTTCGAATCCACCGCGCCCGTCACCCTGCCGGCGCTGGCGGCGGGCGGGCCGGCGAGCGTCGTCGACGCGCCGCAGACGGACGGCGCCTTCACGGTGATGCGGCTGCGCCTCGAATCCGGCACCCTCGCCCAGCTCGCGATGGGCGAGGGGCAGGGCTGGGACCTGGTGCTCGGCGACGGCAGCGCGCCGAGCGGCGACCTGCTCGCGCCCCAGCGCAGCGCCGACCCGTCGGGCAAGCCCGCGGTCTCGGTGCCGCTCGCCCGGCCCGGCGGCGCCCTCTGGCTCGAGCGCGACGGCGAGCGCATCGCCGTGGTGACCGCCCGGGGGGCGCGGATCGCCGGGGTGCCCAAGCGCGGCCGCTTCGTCGAGTTCGAGGTGCTGCCGAGCCGCCAGGGCGTCGCCGTGCTGGCCGCCGCCGACGACCTCACGGTGCGGCCCGGCCTCGCCGAGGTGACGATCACCCGGCCCGGCGGCCTGTCGGTCTCCCCGACGGTGGTCGAGGCGCCGGAGGCCGGCCCGAAGGCCGCCTCCACCCTGATGGTGCAGCCCGAGCGCTGGGCCGAGGACAAGCGCGGCGACGTGCGGGCCCGGATCCATGCCGCCGAGGCCGCCGCCGCCGCCGCCGAGCGGCCGGCCCGCTCGGCCGCCCGGATCGACCTCGCCCGCGTGCTCCTCGCCAACGGCTTCTCGGCCGAGGCCTCCGGCGTGCTGAACTACGCGACCCGCGAGGACCCGACATTGGCCTCCCAGGCGCCGGTGCGGCTGCTCTCGGCGATCGCCGCGCTGCGCATGGGCCAGGACGCCCGGGCGGCGGGCTTCCTCAACCCCGACGGCAAGCAGGCGCTCGACCCCGAGATGCGGCTGTGGCGCGGCTATCTCGATGCCCGCGGCCGGCGCAGCGGCCAGGCCCTCGCCGCCTTCAAGGCCGCGCTCCCGGTGATCGAGGCCTATCCGGACGACCTGCAGCTGCCGCTCTACCTCGCGGGGGCGGAGGCCGCGCTCGAGGTCAAGGACCCGGCCTTCGCCCAGCGGGCGCTCACCGCGGCGACGCCGCTGGCCGAGGCGCCGTTGCCCCGCGACCGGCTGGCCTTCCTCAAGGCCCGCTTCGCCGAGGCGATCGGCCAGGAGGCCGAGGCTCGCCGGGCCTACCAGCAGATCTCCGAGACCGGCGTGCCGCCGGTCGCCGCCGAGGCGACCCTGCGGCTCGTCGATGCCGGGCGCGCCGCCGGCACGATGACGCCGGAGGCGGCGATCGACCGGCTCGAGCGCCTGACCCTGATCTGGCACGGCGACACCGAGGCCGAGGCCCTCGCGCGCCTCGGCCGGCTCTATGCCGGCACCGGCCGCTGGCGCGACGCCTTCGCGACCGCCCGCAAGGCCAACCGCCTCTATCCCGACCATCCGGCGACCCGCGGCCTGCACGACGACACGGTGGCGCTGTTCTCCGCCCTGTTCCTGTCGGACAAGGGCGCCAGCCTCGGGCGGATCGAGGCCCTGGCCCTGTTCTACGACTTCAAGGAGTTCACGCCGGTCGGCCGCCAGGGCGACGAGATCGTGCGGCGGCTGGCCGACCGGCTGGTCGCCCTCGACCTCCTCGACGCCGCCGGCGACCTGCTGCAGCACCAGGTCGACAACCGCCTCACCGGCGCGGCGCGGGCGAGCGTCGCGGCCAGGCTGGCGACGGTGCGGCTGATGGAGGGCGAGCCGCTCAAGGCCCTCAAGGTGATCCAGAACACCCGCCTGCCGGAGCTGCCGGCGCCGATCCGCGACGCGCGCCTGCTCCTCGAGGCCCGGGCGCTGTCCGACCTGTCGCGCACCGACCTCGCCCTCGAGCTCCTCGACGGCAATGCGAGCGCCGAGGCGGCGCACCTGCGCGGCGACATCCTGTGGGGCGCGCGACGCTGGCGCGAGGCCGGGGAGGCGCACGAGACGCTGCTCGGCACCCGCTGGCGCGATCCCGGGCCGCTGTCCGACGCGGAGCGCAACGACGTGATGCGGGCGGCGATCAGCTACGCGCTGGCCGAGGACACCCTGAGCCTCGACCGCCTGCGCACGAAGTACACCCCGAAGATGGCCGACAGCCCGGACGCGCGCACCTTCGGCCTCGTCGCGGCCCCCAACGCCGCCGCCACCGCGGCCTTCCGCAGCCTGGTGCGCCAGGCGACGAGCGCCGAGACTCTGACCGAGTTCCTGCGCGCCTACCGTGCCCGCTACCCCGAGAGCGCCGCGCCGGAGCGCCCGAGGCCCGGCCCCGACGGCACCCCGGGCACCGGCCCGGAGGCGCGCGGCGCCGGCGGCCCGGCGCCGGGCTAGAGCGTTTCCCGACGAAGCGGATGCCGGTTCGTCGAAGAAAATGCCGCAAAATCAAAAACCTAGAAAGCTTCGCGATTGCAACGCGATCGTGAAGCGCTCTAGTCCCCCGGGCCGACGCCGACGCCGGGTCGTCGCGCCCCCGCCGGCGCCGGCGGGGGCGAGGCCTACGGTTCGCGGCGCAAGGCGGCGATGCAGCGGTCGATGTCGTCCTCGTCGGCCCAGACATGCGGGCTGAGGCGCAGCGCGCCGGATCGCTCGCTCGCGTGGATGCCGGCCTCGCGCAGGCGATCGAGCAGGCCGGCGGGCAGGCCGCCCGGCGCGCGCAGCCCGAGGACGCCCGGCGCACGCAAGGCGCGCGGCGCGGCGGCGAGCGCGAGCCCGGCGATGCCCTCCTCCAGGCGGTCGGTGAGGTGCCGCAACCGGGCCGTCACCGCCGACGCATCGAAGGACAGGAGCAGTTCCAGCCCGGTCGCCGCCATCGGCAGCAGGACGGGGTCGTTCAGCTCGCCCCGGTCGTAGCGGCGGGCGCCGGCCGCGGGCGGGCGGTTGCCGAGGTTCTCCTCGATAGGTGTGCCGTCCTGCCGGTGGGGAGCCGCGTACAGGAAGGCGAGCCCGTAGGGGCCGAGCGTCCACTTGTAGGTCGGGAAGGCCAGGAAGTCCGGGAGCCAGCGACCGACATCCACCGGCACGGCGCCGGCCGCCTGGGTCGCGTCG
The DNA here is from genome assembly GCF_036448855.1 of Methylobacterium ajmalii. Taxonomy (NCBI): domain Bacteria; kingdom Pseudomonadati; phylum Pseudomonadota; class Alphaproteobacteria; order Hyphomicrobiales; family Methylobacteriaceae; genus Methylobacterium; species Methylobacterium ajmalii. Next base: position 2,870 of record NZ_JAZFXT010000030.1, on the reverse strand, counting down.
ATCACCAGCGCGGCCCCGACGGCGTGGACCGCCGGCGCGAGCCGGTCGAGGTCGATCAACCCACCATCGGTCCAGTGCGACGGGGTCAGGGTGGCGATCGCCAGGGGCGGCGCCCCGGGGCGCCCGATCGCGGCCAGCAGGGCCGCCGTCCAGTCGCCGTCCCCGGGGCGGGGAACCTCCTCGACGCTCAGACCCCGCGCGGCGGCGAGCCGGTCGAAGGCGTAGCGCAGCGACGGGAATTCGTCCGCGACCCGCAGCACCCGTCCGCCCGGCGCGACGGGGAGGTTTGCCGCGGCCGTCGCCATCGCGTGGCTCACCGACCCCACGATCGCTACGTCGTCCATCCCCGCGCCGACGAGCCGGGCGGCGGCCGTCCGCGCCCGCTCGGCCTGGATCGGGATCGCCTCGCGCCGGTGCGTCCAGGGCCGGCTCTTCACCAGCAGGCCCGCCTCCCCGGCCTCGCGGACCGCCCAGGGCAGCGGGGACCACGCCGCCGCGTCGAGGTAGCTGACGTCCCGGGGGATTTCGAACAGGTGCCGCTGGCAGGGCAGGGGGGTGATCGCGCTCATGCGGAAGGATCTGCGTTCGCTCTCCCGATCACGCGGGCGAACCGCGCCGCGGCTCGTCGAACGGGGGAGTGGGGGGATCGGGGCACGACCCGCCCTACCACGACGCGCCCCGGCCCAGGAGGCCCGGCGGACGGGCCGGTCCCTCGGGTCTCCGCGTCAGACCTCGCCCTCACCCGACGGGCCGGGACGCCGCCGCGGCTCCTCGCCGGTGGTGCTGGTACCGGGATCGAGGGCGTCGGGTTTGCGGGCCGCGTCGTGGTTGGCCGGCGTCACGCCAGCCTTGGCGGCGGCCGCGTCTTCGTCGCGGCGGGTCAGGTGCGGGCGGGCGGTGAGCAGATCTTCGCGTCTGTCGGGCATGAACGATCCTCCGGTCAGCACACGCCAACGCGGATCGACCCGGACGGGTTCGTCACGGTGCAACCGAGAGACCAAAAGGGTAATGCCGGGACTGAAGGCATTCGCGTCCGCTGCGGGGACAGCATCAACACCCTCGAAGGGTGTTGGTGCCCAGGAGAGGACTCGAACCTCCACGGCTTGCACCACTGGTACCTGAAACCAGCGCGTCTACCAATTCCGCCACCTGGGCCCGAAGCGCCTTGCGGCCCCGCGGTAGGGAGCGTTTAGAGCGTGGCGGGGGCGGCGTCAACGGAATTGCGTCGACTTTGCTGATCCCGAGTCGGGTGCGGATCGCAGCCTGCAGATCTCACCGTCAGGATTCATATCGCGGCTCAGGCGCAGTGAGCGTCGAGGTTCTGGAGTCGCGCCCGCTTCCCCCACCAACCGGCGGAGGACTTTGTGTTGGGAGCTTGATTATCAGGATAAAAAAATTGATTCATCTTAATTAATATAGGTATATATACTTATATATCATGAAATTAAATCATGTTTATCCATGATAAAATCAATCAATATAAATAAATACATTTACTTTTTTTGACAAATACGTATTTTTGAAGATTTTAAATGTTTTGAGGAAAATCGAATTTTCGAAAATTCGATCTTTCAAACACGCTTGAAATGGTCAGCCCCCATCGGAGTGGTCCGCCCTGAAGTATGGCTTTGAGCCGACGGAGGACGGACGCGATGGGAACGAAGAAGCACAAACCGGAAGAGGTTGTGGCCAAGCTGCGGCAGGTGGACGTGCTGGTCTCGCAGGGGCAGAGCGTGGCAGACGCGATCCGGGCGATCGGCGTGACCGAGGTCACGTATTACCGCTGGCGCAAGGAGTTCGGCGGGCTGAAGTCCGACCAGGTGCGCCGGATGAAGGAGCTGGAGACCGAGAACCAGCGGCTGCGCAAGGCGATTGCGGATCTCACGCTCGACAAGCTGATCCTGCAGGAGGCCGCCCGGGGAAACTTCTGAGCCCCGCGCGCCGGCGCGCCTGCATCGAGCATGTCCGGACCGTGCTGACGGTCTCCGAGCGGCGCGCCTGTCGCGCCCTCGGACAGCATCGCTCGACGCAGCGCAAGGTGCCGCGGGGGAGAGACGACGAGGCGGCGCTGCTGGCCGACCTGGTCGAGTTGGCGCGCCGGTATGGCCGCTACGGCTATCGCAAGATCGCCGCCCTGCTGCGGGCGGCGGGCTGGCTGGTCAACGACAAGCGGGTGGAGCGGCTTTGGCGGCAGGAGGGGCTGAAGGTGCCGGCCCGTCAGCCCAAGAAGGGCCGGTTGTGGAACGGGGATGGCTCCTGTGTCCGGCTGCGGCCCGAGCACCGCAACCACGTCTGGTCCTACGACTTCGTCGAGGCGCGCACGCATGACGGGCGTAAGGTCCGCCTGCTGAACGTCATCGACGAGTTCACCCGCGAGTGCCTGGCGATCCGGGTAGCGCGCAAGCTCAAGGCACCGGACGTGGTCGATGTGCTCTCGGACTTGTTCATTCTGCGCGGCGTGCCTGCGCACGTTCGCTCTGACAATGGACCGGAGTTCATCGCTCAATCTGTGCAGAAGTGGATCACCGCCGTGGGCGCAAAGACAGCCTACATCACGCCAGGCTCACCGTGGGAGAACGGCTACATCGAGACCTTCAACGCGAGGCTGCGGGATGAGTTGCTGAACGGGGAGATCTTCTACTCTCTGCGGGAGGCACAGATCCTGATCGAGAGCTGGAGGAGACACTACAACGGGGTTCGGCCGCACGCCTCGCTCGGCTACCGCCCGCCGGTCCCGGAGGTGTTCGTGCCAGCTTTAACCGCTTGGCCGGCTGCGCTCGCCCGACCGGCTCCGCCGGCCAAGCTACCCGTGGTGGAAAGGCCCACGGTTCACTAACATTCCACTCGGGCCACCCCGTGGGGGCTGATCA
>NZ_JAZFXT010000029.1:0-68652 GCF_036448855.1 Methylobacterium ajmalii | reverse complement strand
CCGAGCGGGCCGAGAAGGGCGAGCGGCTGGAGAAGCACCTGATCCTCACCCGCTACGACCCCACCCGGGCCGAGCGCGGCGAGATGCTGAAGATCGACGACGTGCTCGAGATCCTGTCGATCCCGCTGCTGGCCGTGATCCCGGAGAGCGAGGAAGTGCTCAAGGCCTCGAACCTCGGCAGCCCAGTGACGCTGAACGCGCCGCAGAGCGCGCCGGCGCGGGCCTACGCGGATGCGGTGCGCCGGCTCAAGGGCGAGACGGTGGCGATGACCGTGCCGAGCGAGAAGCGGTCTCTCCTGGGCAAGCTGTTCACGCGGAGGGCGGCATGAACCTGCTGAGCTTCCTGTCGCGGCGCGGGACGGCGCCGGTGGCGCGCGAGCGCCTTCAGATCCTGCTGGCGCACGAGCGCACCGCCTTCGGCCGTTCGGACCTAGTGGCGGTGCTGCGCGAGGAGATCCTCGCGGTCATCGCCAAGCACGTCGCCATCGACCAGGAGAAGGTGAAGATCACCATGGAGCGGGGCGACGCCGTCTCGACCCTGGAGATCGACGTCGAGCTGCCCAAGACCCTCCACCGCGCGGCCTGACGCCGCTCGCCTCCACCCTTGCGCTCCCGCCCGGCCCGGGCGATTCAGGCATCCCCGGGCCCGGACGGAGCGCGCATTGGCGGACGCCTTTCCCCTGCACGACAAGCTGGCCCTGGTCACCGGGGCCGGCGGCGGCATCGGCGCGGCGCTCGCGGCCGGTCTCGCCCGGCGCGGCGCCCGCCTCGTCCTCGTCGACCGCGATCCCGACGGCCTCGCCCGCAGCGAGGCGGCCGTTCGGGCACTCGGACGAGACGTCGGCGCCCATTGCCTCGACCTCACGGACGCCGCCGCCATCGCGGCCTTGCCGGAGAAGGTCGCCGCCCGCCACGGGCCCCTCGACCTCCTCGTGAACAATGCGGGCGTGGCGCTCGCCGGCCGCTTCGCCGACCTCGACCTGCCCGATTTCGACTGGCTGATGGACGTGAACTTCCGCGCCGTGGTGCGGATGACCCACGCCTTCCTGCCCGTGCTCGAGAGCCGCCCCGCAGCCCAGATCGTCAACCTCTCGAGCCTCTACGGCCTCGTCGCGCCCCCGGGCCAGACCGCCTACGCGGCGAGCAAGTTCGCGGTGCGCGGCTTCTCCGAGGCGCTGCGGCACGAATATGCCGGCACCAATCTCGGGGTCAGCGTCGTCCATCCGGGGGGCGTCGCCACCGCCATCGCCCGCAATGCGCGGGCCGGCCCGCGCCTCGACCCCGCCGAGGTCGCCCGCGGCAAGCAGGCGGCCGAGCGCTTCCTGCGCCTGTCCCCGCAGGCGGCGGCCGAGCGCATCCTCGCCGGCATCGCCCGGCGCGAGCCCCGCATCGTCGTCGGCCGCGATGCCGCCCAGGTGGCGCTGATCCAGCGGCTGATGCCGGTGCGCTACTGGTCGCTGATCGCCCGCGCCATGGAGTGACCCGTGATGACCAGCCTGCGCGCCCATTTCTTCACCTGGATCATCCGCTGGCAGGTCCGGCCGAAGATCGCCCGCGCCGGCGGCGACGTCGCGGCGATCCGGCGGGTCATGAACCAGGGCGGCTTTCCCGACCTGCCCGGCATCGCGTTTCGCGACGGCGAGGTCGGCGGCGTTCCGGGCGAGTGGGCCGAGCGCCCGGGGCTCGCGCCCGACGCGCCCCGCCTGCTCTACCTGCACGGCGGCGGCTTCATCGCCTGCTCGCCCCGCACCCACCGGCCGTTCACCGGCGGCTTCGCCGCCCGGGGCTTCCGGGTGTTCTGCCCCGACTACCGCCTCGCCCCCGAGCATCCGTTCCCGGCCGCCCTCGACGACGCGGCCGCCTGCTGGTCCGCCTTCGCGGCCGCGGGGCCGGCCGGCGTCGCGGGCGATTCCGCCGGCGGCAACCTGGCGCTCGCCCTGATGCTGCGGGCGCGCCGGGACGGCCTGCCGCAACCGCAGGCCGCCGTGCTGTTCTCGCCCTCGACCGACATGCTGGGGCAGGGCGCGTCGATGCGCACCAATGCCCGCCGCGACGCGATGTTCGACCCGACCAAGCTCCAGCACCTCGTCGACCTCTACCTCGCCGGCCACGACCCCGCCGACCCGCTCGCCTCGCCGCTCTACGGCGACCCCGCCGGCCTGCCGCCGCTCCTGTTCCACGTCGGGGAGCGCGAGGTGCTGCGCGACGATTCCGTGCGCTTCGCCGACAAAGCGCGGGCGGCGGGCGTGAACGCCACCGTGAAGCTCTGGCCGGTGGTGCCGCATGTCTGGCAGCTCGCCCATTCGTTCGTGCCGGAGGGACGCCGCTCCCTGTCCGAGGCCGCCGCCTTCCTGAAGGACCATGCGCGCGCGCCGGAGGCGACGCGGTGACGGACGAGCCCGCCCGCGACGCCCCGCCCTGGCCGACGACCCCGCTCGCCGTCCTGGTGATCGGCGCGGGCTTCTCCGGCCTCGCCATGGCGATCCGCTGCCGCCAGGCCGGCATCGACGACGTGATGGTGGTCGAGAAGGCCGCGTCGGTCGGCGGGACCTGGCACACCAACACCTATCCGGGCGCGGCCTGCGACATCCCGGCCCATCTCTACGCGCTCTCCTTCGCGCCGAAGGCCGACTGGACCCGGACCTATGCCGGCCAGCCCGAGATCGCCGCCTACCTGGGCGGGCTGGTCGAGCGGTTCGACCTCGCGCGTTGCCTGGCCCTCTCCACCGCCGTCACCGGCGCGGTCTGGGACGAGGGGCGGGCGCTGTGGCGGGTCGAGACCGATCGCGGACCCGTCGAGGCCCGGGTGCTGGTCTCCGGCATGGGCGCCCTGCACCACCCGGCGCTGCCGGCGATTCCCGGCCTCTCGTCCTTCCGCGGCCCGCTCTTCCACACCGCCGCCTGGGACCACCGCGTGCCGCTCGCGGGCCGGCGCGTCGGCGTGATCGGCACGGGGGCCAGCGCGATCCAGGTCGTGCCGGCCATCGCCCCCGAGGTCGGCCGGCTGGTGCTGTTCCAGCGCACGCCGCCCTGGGTGATGCCGCGCAACGACCGGGCGATCGGCCCGCGGCTCCACGCCCTGTTTCGCCGCCTCCCGCTCGCGCGCCGGCTCCTGCGCGGCACCCAGTTCTGGCTGCGGGAGGCGCAGGCGGCCCTGGGCTTCACCCGCGTCTCGCGCCTCACCCGCCTCGCCGAGATGGCGAGCCGGCTCCACCTGCGCCGCCAGGTCCGCGATCCGGCCCTGCGGGCGAAGCTCCGCCCCCCCTACCGCCTCGGCTGCAAGCGGGTGCTGATCTCCGACGAGTTCTACCCGGCCCTGACCCGGCCGAACGTGGCGCTCGAGACCGGCCCGATCCGCGCCGTGACCCCGGACGGCGTGACGATAGCGGACGGGACCCACCATCCCCTCGACGTGCTGGTGCTCGCCACCGGGTTCGACGTCACCGCCTCCCTCGCCCGGGTGCCGGTGGTCGGCCGCGACGGGCTGATCCTCGCCCGCGCCTGGGGCGAGCGGGTGGCGGCGCATCGCGGCGTCGCGCTCGCGGGTTTCCCCAACTTCTTCATGCTGCTCGGCCCCAATACGGGGTTGGGCCACAACTCGGTCGTGCTGATGATCGAGGCGCAGGTCGAGTACGTCCTCGCCTGCCTCGCCGAGATGAAGGCGCGCCACCTCGCCGCGATCGAGCCGTCGCCGGAGGCCCAGGCACGCCACCTCGCCGAGCTGGAGACGCGGCTGTCGGCCAGCATCTGGCAGCAGGGCGGCTGCGCCAGCTGGTACCAGGACGCGGCCGGGCACAACATCGCGCTCTGGCCCGGCACGGTGGTGGCCTACCGGCGGGCGATGCGGGCGCCGGACTGGTCCGAATTCGTGCTCACGCCCGCCCGGAGCGGGACGTGAGCAGGCGCCGCTCCCGCAACAGGCGTGGATCGCATCGCTGCGCTGCGGCGATAGCGCTTTGCGCCCGTCACGGACGCGTGCTATCGGCCCGTGCCAACTCAATACAGGCAGATTGCCCGGCAGAGCGCCCGGCACGGCGCCGATTCTGCGGCCTCTTCCGGGGTCCGCAGGCAGCAGGAGTTGGTTCATGGCCCGCATCATCACGGATTCGATCATCGAGGGCCTGACCTTCGACGACGTCCTGCTCCGCCCCGCCGCATCCTCGGTGATGCCGGCCGAGGTGAATCTCGGCACCCGCCTCACCCGCACGATCAAGCTCAACATGCCGATCATCGCCTCGGCGATGGACACGGTGACCGAGGCCCGGATGGCCATCGCGATGGCGCAGAACGGCGGCCTCGGGGTGATCCACCGCAACCTCGAGCCGCCGGAGCAGGCCGAGCAGGTGCGGCTGGTCAAGAAGTACGAGTCCGGCATGGTGCTCAACCCGATCACCATCCACCCGGACGAGACCCTGGCCGACGCCTACACGCTGATGCGCCAGCACGGCATCTCGGGGATTCCGGTGGTCGAGCGCGGCCCCAACGGCTCGCGCGGCAAGCTCGTCGGCATCCTGACCAACCGCGACACGCGGTTCGCCACCAACCAGAGCCAGCCCGTCGCCGAGCTGATGACCCGCGACCGGCTGATCACCGTGCGCGAGGGCGTGACCCAGGACGAGGCCAAGCGCCTGCTGCACCAGTTCCGCATCGAGAAGCTGCTCGTCGTCGACGACCACTACCGCTGCATCGGGCTGATCACCGTCAAGGACATCGAGAAGCAGGTCGCCTACCCGAACGCGATCAAGGACGAGCAGGGCCGCCTGCGGGTCGCCGCCGCCACCACCACCGGCGACGGCGGCTTCGAGCGGGCCGAGCGCCTGATCGATGCCGGCTGCGACGTGATCGTGGTCGATACCGCCCACGGCCACTCGGCCAAGGTGCTGGAGAGCGTGCGCCGGGTGAAGACCCTGTCGAACGCCGTGCAGGTCATCGCCGGCAACGTCGCGACCCGCGAGGGCGCCCAGGCGCTGATCGATGCCGGCGCCGACGCCATCAAGGTCGGCATCGGCCCGGGCTCGATCTGCACCACCCGCATCGTCGCCGGCGTCGGCGTGCCCCAGCTCACCGCCATCATGGAGGCGGTCGAGGCCGGCAACGAGGCCGACGTGCCAGTGATCGCCGACGGCGGCATCAAGTATTCGGGCGACCTCGCCAAGGCGATCGCCGCCGGTGCCTCGGTGGCGATGCTCGGCTCGCTGCTCGCCGGCACCGACGAGGCCCCCGGCGAGGTGTTCCTGTACCAGGGCCGCTCGTACAAGAGCTACCGGGGCATGGGCTCGGTCGGCGCCATGGCGCGCGGCTCGGCCGACCGCTACTTCCAGGCCGAGGTCAGCGACACCCACAAGCTCGTGCCGGAGGGCATCGAGGGCCAGGTCCCCTACAAGGGTCCGGTCGCCGCGGTGCTGCACCAGCTCTCGGGCGGCCTGCGCGCCGCCATGGGCTATGTCGGCGCCCCGTCGATCCCCGAAATGCAGGAGAAGGCGCAGTTCATCCGCATCACCAATGCGGGCCTGCGCGAGAGCCACGTCCACGACGTGACGATCACCCGCGAGAGCCCGAACTACCCGGGGCGCGTGTGACGCGCTGATCGATGCGTCGGAGCCGGTCCCGCGGCTCCGACGGTACGATGACGGCCGGGGGCTCGCCACGGTGCCCCCGGACCGACGGCTCCCGCCCTCGAATTGGTCGGAAAATCCTCCCCGCGTCCGGGTGTCGCCGGCGCGCGACCCCGGCATGGCAGCTACCGGGACCGCCGAGAGGCGGTCGGGGAGGCTTTGCCAGGGGCGGGATTCGACGAAGCGGGTTGCCGGCTCGTCGAGAGACGATGCGGTACAATCGAGGACCCGGGGCAGGCTGCCGCCGCGACGCCACGGTACAGGGTGCTGCAGGATGCCGGCCGTCGCTCCCGCACCGCGCAACCTGCCCGTGCCGCACCGCGATCGGGTGCCGCTCCAGTCTCGGCCGATCCCTCCCGGGACGACCCCGCCGGCCTCAGTTCCCCTGCGCCCCTCCGGGCGCCGATCCGAGTCGCTTCGCCAGACGCTCGATCCGCTCGGCGGTGCGCTGGACGGTCTCGGCGAGGCGCGCCTCAGCGCCCTCGCGCTCGGCGGTGCCGGCATCGCTGGATTCGCGCAAAGCAGCGGTCTCGCGCTCCATCGCCTCCATCCGGCGCTTGGTCTCGGCCAGCTCGTCCGCCAGGGTCAGCGCCGCCATGACGTGTAGGCGCATGTCGCCGATCTCGCCGAAGGCCTTGCGCATGTCGCCGATGCGGGCGTCGAAGCTCGCGGCCAGCCCCTCGAGGTGGCGCTCCTCGCCCTCGCCGCAGGCCATGCGGTAGGTCTTGCCGGCGATGGTGACGGTCACTTGGGGCATGGAGTCACCTGGGGGGAATGGAGTCGCCCGGGACATCGGTCCGCCGGTCGGCGGACGATCGGGACTGGGAACGATCGGGACTGGGGATGTCGAAAGCAGTCGTCGGACGGCAGGCCAGGGGAGGGCGGTCAGGCCTCGCCGCGCTCGCCGGCGCGCCCGAGCACGCCCTCGACGGTGCCGATGGCGCGGCCGAGGCGGTGGTCCACGTCCTCGGTCACGGATTGCACCTCGGCGAGGCGCGCCGTCGCCCCGTCCAGCTCCGCGGCCAGCCGGGCCCGGTCGTCGCGCATGATCTCGAGCTCGGTCTCGAGGTCGCTGTGGCTGCGTTCCGCATCGAGCCGGCGCGCCACCGCGGATTCGAGGAGGGCCACCGAGGCTTCGAGGCGGCGCAGCGCTTCCTCCACCGCTGCGGTCATTCTGATCTCCGAAAACGCGACAATCCGGAAAAAACCCTAAAGCGCCGCGCCGCGCCTCGCAATCGCCGTGCCGGATTCGCCCAGGCTTCCCGGGGCGGGGCTGGGGACAATCAGGCCGCCGCGGCGACCTCGAGCCGGTTCCGGCCGCCGGCCTTAGCCCGGTAGAGCGCCCGGTCGGCGGCCGAGAGCAGCGCCGGCAGATCCCGGTCCTCGGCCCCGGCCACCGCGAGGCCGACGCTGACGGTCGCCGGGATGCCGGGGCCGTCGCGATCCGTCGCCGCCGCCGCGAAGGCCCGGGCGACGTCCTCGCCGACCCGCCGGGCCGCCGCCACGTCGAGCCCGGGCAGGAGGGTGGCGAATTCCTCGCCGCCGAGACGGCCGATCACGGCGCCGGGCCCGGCGATCCGCCGGGTGGTATCGGCGAAGAGCCGCAGCACCGCGTCGCCGGCGGCATGGCCGTGGCGGTCGTTGATCGCCTTGAAGTGGTCGAGGTCGAACGCGAGCAGGGCCGCCGGCCGCTCCGGCGCCAGCCCGGCCATGAGCCGGTCGCCGGCCTCGAAGAAGCCGTGGCGGTTGGCGATGCCGGTGAGGTAGTCGGTGCGCGACGCCGCGACCGCCTGGGCCTGGGCCTCCTCGCGTACCAGCGCGATCAGGCTCATCGGCATGGCGACGGAGTAGAGCACGCCCTCGTACATCGTCGCCTTGCCGAAGGCCGGCAGCAGCCCGTCGCCATAGGCCGCGACGAGCGCCGGCGTCAGGACCGCCCGCGCCAGGTTGAACAGCGCGTGGCCGCCCGACACCGCGATCGCGACCTGCCGCGCCCGCAACGGCCGGGCGGTGCGGCTGCGCATCAGCGCGAGCGCGGTCAGCCCGCAGGCCAGCGCGATCGGCAGCGAGGCGACGTAGTTCCAGAACGGCCCGGGAAAGTGCACCCCGAGGGTGGCCCACAGGAGCGCGAGGCCGGCGAGCACCCCGAGCGGCACGCGCAGCCGCGCCCGCCCGTCGAGGTGGCGCACCCCGTGCAGCACCATCAGGTAGCCGGTCACGATCACCAGGTTGACGAGCGCCGGGCCGAGGACGCCCGGCAGGAGCGCCCGGTTCATCGCCAGGACGAGTCCCGCCGCGAAGGTCAGGCAGGCGCCGGCCCAGATCCCGAGCTCGCGGGCCCGCCGCGGATGCGCCTGGCGCTCCCAGAGCGTCATCGCGCCGGCGACGAGCAGCGTCCCGACGATCAGGCAATAGAGAGTGTGGAGATCGATCTGCATGGTGTCGTCACCTGTACCCCCCGGCATACAGGTCGGCGGACGCAATCTTCGTTACGGTTCCCAGCGTCGTCCGCTCCTTGCTCTCGTATGGTTAAGCGTCTCTCCCGAAGCTCTCGTGCATCGTCGTCGTCGCGCGCCGTTGACGGCGTCGCGCCGGGACGCTCGGCGAAAGATCGGCGCGCCCGCGGACGGTGCCAAGCAAGGTTTAATCCGTCGCAAGACCACGCGACGCGGCCGGATCGCCGCCGCCGCCGGGTGGGGTTTTCCCCAAGGCTCCGCTCGGGTTTGACACGCTCCGGCACCATGATAGGAAGCCGGCGCCCCCGCCGGACGGCTGTCGCCGGCGGATTGACGGAATACGAGCTGCCGTGACGCCTCCCGTGCTTTCCGCCCGTACCGTCCCCGTCGGGACGGCAGGCGTGTGCGGGACCACGGGCGCAGCGGGCTCCGCCGGCCGGAGCCGGTCCCCCTTCAGCCTCGCCACTCATCATTCAGGCGCGCCCCGCCCCGGCCGAGGTACTGCGCGCCCGAGCCGCCCGGCCCGGCCCGCCGCCTGGATTCTCCGGCCCCCGCGAGCGCCACGCCTTCACGGGGCGATCCACCCTCGAGGGGCCTTCCGCCCCCGAGGGACGATGCGTCCCCACATCTCCGCCACGCCTAACCCCAAGGGAGACAACACATGACGGTCAAGGTCGCCATCAACGGCTTCGGACGCATCGGCCGCAACGTCCTGCGCGCCATCAAGGAAGCCGGCCGCACCGACATCGAGGTCGTGGCCATCAACGATCTCGGCCCGGTCGAGACCAACGCCCACCTGCTGCGCTTCGATTCGGTCCACGGCAAGTTCCCCGGCACCGTCACGGTCGAGGGCGACCACATCGTGGTCGACGGCCAGCGCATCCGCGTCACCGCGATCAAGAACCCGGCCGAGCTGCCCCACCGCGAGCTCGGCGTCGACATCGCGATGGAATGCACCGGCATCTTCACCTCGAAGGACAAGGCGAAGCTCCACCTCGACGCCGGCGCCAAGCGCGTCCTCGTGTCCGCTCCCGCGGACGGCGCCGACCTCACGGTCGTCTACGGCGTGAACCACGACAAGCTGACGGCCGACCACCTGGTGGTCTCCAACGCCTCGTGCACCACCAACTGCCTGGCTCCGGTCGCCAAGGTGCTCAACGACGCCGTCGGCATCGAGCGCGGCTTCATGACCACGATCCACTCCTACACCAACGACCAGCCGTCGCTGGACCAGATGCACAAGGACCTGTACCGGGCCCGCGCCGCGTCCCTGTCGATGATCCCGACCACGACCGGCGCCGCCAAGGCCGTCGGCCTGGTGCTGCCGGAGCTCAACGGCCGCCTCGACGGCACCTCGATCCGCGTGCCGACCCCGAACGTCTCGGTCGTCGACTTCAAGTTCAACTCCAAGCGCGCCACCTCGGTCGCCGAGATCAACGAGGCGATCAAGGCGGCGGCGAACGGCCCGCTCAAGGGCGTGCTCGGCTTCACCGAGGCCCCGAACGTCTCGATCGACTTCAACCACGACCCCCACTCCTCGACCTTCCACATCGACCAGACCAAGGTCATGGACGGCATCTTCGTGCGCGTGCTGACCTGGTACGACAACGAGTGGGGCTTCTCGAACCGCATGGCCGACACCGCCATCGCGATGGCCAAGCTCATCTGATCACGGCCGACGCGACGGGCCGGCTCCCTCGGGCGCCGGCCTTCGCTTTCGGGCGGCCCCGGCGCGGGGCCGCCCGCTTCGTCCCGCAAGGATTCGCCCCCGAGGATCCGCCGATGACCGACGCCGTGCCCGCCCCCCGCCCCGCGAACGCCGCCGACGCCGCCCTGCCGCAGGGGCGGGTTCCGACTCCGGCCGCTCCGCCGCCGAACGCGACCCCCGTCGTTCCGGCGCAGGTCCCGCCGGCTTCCGTTCCCGCTCAGGTCTCCGCGCAGCCGCAACCCTTCGCGCTGCCGGCGCAGGTCGCCGACCAGCTCGCCCGCATCGAGGACAAGGCCTCGCGGATCGAGGACAAGTACGCTCGCTCCGAGGCCCTGCTCGCCCGCGTCGAGGACCGGGTCGAGGCGGCCGGCGCCCGCATGAACGAGGCCGCCCGCCAGGCCGACCTCGCGGCCCTGCGCGCCGAGGTCCGGGCACTCTCCGACCGCACCCGCCGCCTGCCGGGCGCCGGCGCCCTGATCGTCACGGCGATCGTCACGGCCGTGCTGACGGTGGCGCTGACCCTGGTGGCCCAGCGCCTCAACCTCCAGTCCCTGATCCCGCTGCGCTGATCCGCGCCGCGCCACCCCCACAAGGTGCCCCGCCGATGACCCAGTTCCGTACCCTCGACGATGCCGGCGACCTCAAGGGCAAGCGCGTCCTCGTCCGCGTCGATTTCAACGTGCCGATGGACGGGGGCCGCGTCACCGACGCCACCCGCATCCAGCGCGTGCTGCCGACCCTCAACGAGCTCGTCGAGGCCGGCGCCAAGGTGATCCTGCTCGCCCATTTCGGCCGCCCGAAGGGCAAGCCGGTCGCCGCCGAGTCCCTGCGCCCGATCGCCGAGGCCACCGCCACGGCGCTCGGCCGCCGGGTCGCCTTCGCGGAGGATTGCATCGGCGAGACCGCCGCCTCGGCGATCGCCGCGCTCGAGGACGGCGACGTCCTGATGCTGGAGAACACCCGCTTCCACGCCGGCGAGGAGAAGAACGACAAGGCCTTCGTCGAGGCGCTCGCCGCCAACGGCGACGTCTACGTCAACGAGGCCTTTTCCGCCGCCCACCGGGCCCACGCCTCGACGGAAGGCCTCGCCCACGTGCTGCCGGCCTATGCCGGCCGCCTGATGCAGGCCGAGCTCGACGCCCTCACCAAGGGTCTCGAGGCCCCGGCCCGACCGGTGGTGGCGATCGTCGGCGGCTCCAAGGTCTCGACCAAGATCGACCTCCTGAAGAACCTCGTCGCCAAGGTCGACGCCCTTGTGATCGGCGGCGGCATGGCCAACACCTTCCTTCACGCCGCCGGCCTCGGCGTCGGCAAGTCGCTGTGCGAGCGCGATCTGGCCGCCACCGCCCAGGCGATCATCGAGGCGGCACGGGAAAAGAACTGCGCCATCATCCTGCCGGTCGACGGCGTGGTGGCGGAGGAATTCAAGGCCGGCGCCCCCCACCACACCTACGGGGTCGACGCGATCCCCGAGACCGGCATGATCCTCGACATCGGCGCCCTGTCGGTCGACCGGATCGCGGCCGCGATCGACGACGCCAAGACCCTGGTGTGGAACGGGCCGGTCGGCGCCTTCGAGATCGCGCCCTTCGACCAGGGCACGGTGGCGGCGGCCCGCCACGCGGCCGCGCGCACCAAGGCAGGCAAGCTCGTCTCGGTGGCGGGCGGCGGCGACACGGTGGCGGCGCTCAACCATGCCGGCGTGTCGGCCGACTTCACCTACATCTCGACCGCCGGCGGCGCCTTCCTCGAGTGGCTCGAGGGCAAGCCGCTCCCGGGCGTCGACGCCCTGCGCCGGCAAGCTTGAGGGTTCCCGTTCAGGTCGGTCGCGTTAGGACGCCGGCCGACCCGTCCGCTATAATCCAGCAACATCGACAGTCTCGGAGGATTTCGACATGGCGCGCATCACGCTCAGGCAGCTTCTCGACCACGCCGCCGAGCACGGCTACGGGGTGCCGGCCTTCAACATCAACAACATGGAGCAGGGCCTCGCCATCATGGCGGCGGCCGACGCCACCGACTCGCCGGTGATCCTGCAGGCGAGCCGCGGCGCCCGCTCCTACGCCAACGACGTCGTGCTGGCCAAGCTGATCGACGGCCTCGTCGAGATCTACCCGCACATCCCGGTCTGCATGCACCTGGATCACGGGAACAACGAGGCGACCTGCGCTACCGCGATCCAGTACGGCTTCACCTCGGTGATGATGGACGGGTCGCTCAAGGCCGACGGCAAGACCCCGGCGGATTACAATTACAACGTCGAGATCACCCGCAAGGTGACCGAGATGGCGCACTGGGCCGGTTGCTCGGTCGAGGGCGAGCTCGGCGTGCTCGGCTCGCTCGAGAGCGGCGAGGGCGAGGCCGAGGACGGCCACGGCGCCGAGGGCGTCCTGTCGCACGACCAGCTGCTCACCGACCCGGCCGAGGCCGAGAAGTTCGTGGCCGCCACCAAGGTCGACGCGCTCGCGGTCGCCATGGGCACCTCGCACGGCGCCTACAAGTTCACCCGCAAGCCCGACGGCGCGGTGCTGGCGATGAACGTGATCGAGGAGATCCACCGCCGCCTGCCCAACACCCACCTGGTGATGCACGGCTCCTCGTCGGTCCCGCAGGACCTTCAGGACATCATCAACCAGTACGGCGGGGAGATGAAGCCGACCTGGGGCGTGCCGGTGGAGGAGATCCAGCGCGGCATCAAGCACGGCGTGCGCAAGATCAACATCGACACCGACAACCGGATGGCGATGACCGGCCAGATCCGCAAGATCCTGCAGGAGAACAAGGCCGAGTTCGACCCGCGCAAGTACCTGAAGCCGGCGATGGATGCGATGACGAAGCTCTGCAAGCAGCGCTTCGAGGAGTTCGGCACGGCCGGCAACGCCGGCAAGATCCGTCCGATCGCGCTCTCCGAGATGGCCAAGCGCTACGCCGCCGGCAAGCTCGACCCGTCCTTCGCCCCCTCGAAGGCCGCCGCGGAGTGATCCCGGCGCGGCGCTGCGGCTCGCGCCGCATCGCCGCCCCATTGACCATGCAGCAGGGCGGGCGGCCGGCGGGCCGTCCGCCCCGTGCGTTTTCGACACCCCCGTCCCGACACCTCGCGACAGACTGAAGATGGCCGATCCCCAGACCCGCCTGATCCTCCTCACCGCCCCCGAGGCCGGCCCGGACCTCGGCCAGCGCCTGGCGCGCGCGGTCGCGGCCGGCGACGTCGCCGCGGTGATCCTGCGCCTGCCGCCCGGCGAGGAGCGGGCGCTCGTCAACGCCGTCAAGGCGGTGGCGCCCGCGGTGCAGGAGGCCGGCGCCGCCCTGGTGCTGGCCGGCGGCGGCGGCATCGATCTCGCCACCGTGGCTTCCCGCAGTGGCGCCGACGGCGTCCACGTCCCGGCCAATCACGGCGTGGAAGACCAGGCCGAGGCGGACATCCCCGCTGAGGCCGACGGCGAGGAGGACGAGGAGGAGGACGGCGACAGCCCGCTGCGCGCGCTCCGCGAGCGCCTGCGCGACGGCCGGATCCTCGGGGTCGGGCGCCTGCGCACCAAGCACGCCGCCATGGAGGCGGGCGAGGCCGGCGCCGACTACGTCCTGTTCGGCGACGAGGGCAAGCTCGCCCACGACGACCTCGTGGCGCGGCTGACCTGGTGGGTCGAGATCTTCGAGACGCCCTGCATCGCGCTCGCCCGCGACCTCGCGGCGGTACCGGACCTCCTCGCCACGGGGGCCGAGTTCATCGGCCTCGATCCGGTCCTGTGGGCCGGGGAGGGGGGCGAGGCCGCGGTCGCCGAGGTGCAGCGGATGATCCAGGACCGCCCGGCCGGGGAGGGGTGAGGATGCGCCCCACCCGCCTCGCGCTCGGTCTCGTCGTCGCCCTCGCCGCCGGACCGGCCGCGGCCAAGCCCGCGCCCGCGACGCCGCCGGCCGCCGGCACGGCCCTGCCGGGCGGCGTGCTGCCGGTCCAGCCCGGGGCGTCCCCGCTCGGCACACAGACCTTCGGCGCGCCCAACAAGACCCTGCCGGGCGCCGCCTCGCTGCCGCCGGCGCCGTCGAAGGACCCGAACGCCGACCTCGCCTACGGCGCCTACCAGCGCGGCTTCTACGTCACGGCCTTCAAGGAGGCGACGAAGCGGCTCGAGGCCAACAAGACCGACTTTCCCGCCATGACCCTGCTGGCGGAGCTCTACAGCCAGGGTCTGGGGGTGCGCCAGGACCCCGCCCGCGCCGCCGAATGGTACCGGCTCGCGGCCAATCTCGGCGATCCCCACGCCGCCGCGACGCTCGGCATGATGCAGATCGAGGGCCGGGGCGTCGCGAAGGACCAGGCCGCCGGCCGCGCCCTCCTGGAGAAGGCCGCCGCGCGGGCCGACGCGACGGCGAGCTACAACCTCGCCCTGATCCTGCTCGGCACCGGCGTGCCCGCCGACCTGACCCGGGCCGCCGACCTGCTGCGCCAGGCCGCCCACCAGGAGCTGGCCCCGGCCCAGCACGCGCTCGGCGTCCTCCACCTCCAGGGCCGCGGGATGCCGAAGGACACCGCCAAGGCGGCGGACTGGTTCCGCCGCGCCGCCGACAACGGCGATCTGCCCGGCGAGGTCGAGTACTCGATCCTGCTGTTCAACGGCGAGGGCGTGGCGAAGGACGAGGCCCGCGCCGCCCGCTACTTCCGCCACGCCGCCTTCCGGGGCAACGCCGTGGCCCAGAACCGCGTCGCCCGGCTCTACGCCAGCGGCCGCGGCGTCCCGAAGAACCTCGTCGAGGCCGCGGCCTGGGACATGGCTGCCCGGGCGCAGGGGCTCTCGGATGCGTGGCTGACCCAGGCGGTGTCGGGTCTCACGGCCGACGAGAAGGCGCGGGCGGAGCGGCTGGCGGCGGACCGGGCGGGGCCGTGAGCCGAGAGCCGCCGGCGCGCATCAGCCCCGCATCGCCCGAAAAGTGGTTTCCTCGCCTCGTGCCGATGCTCTAGAGCCAATCACCAGCCAAGCGCCCCGCCTCCCCGCGGTCGCGCGCTCTTGCCGTTTTCATCCGACGCGGGCGCCAGCGCCCGCCCCAAAGGATTTCGCCCATGACCCCGACCCGCATTCCGGGAGCCGCCGCCCGATGATCGTCTCCCCCCTGATGACCGTGATGGTCGATGCCGTGCGCAAGGCGGCGCGCGGGCTCAAGCGCGATTTCGGCGAGATCGAGAACCTGCAGGTCTCGCGAAAAGGCCCGGGCGACTTCGTCACCGCGGCCGACCGCAAGGCCGAGGCGACCCTGCGCGAGGCGCTGATGAAGGCGCGGCCGGGCTACGGCCTGATCATGGAGGAGAGCGGGGTCATCGAGGGCCAGGACAAGACCCATACCTGGCACGTCGACCCCCTCGACGGCACCACCAACTTCCTGCACGGCGTGCCGCATTTCTGCATCTCGGTCGGCCTCGAGCGCGAGGGCACGATCGTCGCCGCGGTGATCTACGAGCCGATCAAGGACGAGCTCTACCTCGCTGAGCGCGGCAAGGGCGCCTTCCTCAACAACAAGCGCCTGCGGGTCGCCGGCCGGCAGGACCTCGCCGACAGCCTGGCGCTCTACGGCTCGCCCTATCTCGGCCGCGGCAGCCATCCGCGCCTGCTCAAGGAGCTCGCCGCCGTGATGGCGGTGACCGGCGGCGTGCGCCAGACCGGCTCGGCCGCCCTCGACCTCGCGGCGGTGGCCTGCGGCCGGGCCGACGTCTACTGGGAGCGCGACATCAAGACCTGGGACATGGCCGCCGGCCTGCTCCTGGTACGCGAGGCGGGCGGTTTCGCCAGCAGCGCCGATGGCGGCGCCGACCCGATGACCGCCGGCTCGGTCGCCTGCGGCAACGAGGTGCTGCAGCGCGAGCTCGTCGCCATCCTGCGCAAGGTCGGCGGCTGACCCCGCCCGCCGGGCCGGCTCCCTGCCGGTCCGGACCTTCGCCGACATTTCACGAAAAAGGTCTCCGCATGGACCCGCGCACCACGTCCGCCCTCAAGGACGCGATCCGCTCGATCCCGGACTATCCGAAGCCCGGCATCGTGTTTCGCGACATCACCACCCTGCTCGGCGATGCCCGTGCCTTCCGGCGCGCCGTGGACGAGCTGGTGCACCCTTACGCGGGCGGCCGGATCGACCAGGTCGCCGGCATCGAGGCGCGGGGCTTCATCCTCGGCGGCGCGATCGCCCACCAGCTCTCCTCGGGCTTCGTGCCGATCCGCAAGAAGGGCAAGCTGCCCCACACCACCGTGTCGATCGCCTACGCGCTCGAATACGGCACCGACGAGATGGAGATCCATTCCGACGCGGTGAAGCCCGGCGACCGGGTGATCCTGGTCGACGACCTGATCGCCACCGGCGGCACCGCCACGGCGGCGGTCGAACTCCTGCGCCGGATCGGCGCCGAGGTGGTGGCGGCCTGCTTCGTCATCGACCTGCCGGAACTCGGCGGCGCCGACCGCCTGCGTGCCCTCGACCTGCCGGTGCGTACCCTGATCGAGTTCGACGGGCACTGACAAAAAAGGCGGACCTCTCGGCCCGCCTCCCGGTCGTCACTTATTCCATTCTACCCACCTCATCCTGAGGTGTTGGCGATCGCAGATCGCACGCGATCGAGGATCGACTGACCTCCAAGGAGAGCCCCAGAAGTCTCTGCGCTTCCTGGAGCCCTCCTTCGAGGCCCACTGCGTGGGCACCTCAGGACGAGGTCGTGAATGGGAGGGATGCGGAAGCTTTCCGACAGATCCCTCAGGCTGCCTTGGCCAGGCTCTCGAACAGGCCGCGCCCGTCGGTGCCGCCGACGAGGCCTTCGACGAAGTTCTCCGGGTGCGGCATCATCCCGAGCACGTTGCGGGTGTCGGAGTAGATTCCCGCGATCGAGTTGAGCGAGCCGTTGCGGTTGGCCTCCACCGTGAGCTGCCCGGCCGCGTCGCAGTAGCGGAACGCCACCCGGCCCTCGCCCTCGAGGCGCGCCAGGGTCTCGGGGTCGGCGAAGTAGTTGCCCTCGCCGTGGGCGACGCAGACGTCGATCACCTCGTTCTGGGCATAGGCCTTGGTGAAGGCCGTGTCGGCGCGCTCCACCCGCAGGGTCTGGCGGTGGCAGATGAAGCGGCGGCCGACATTGCGCATCAGCACGCCCGGCAGCAGGCCGGACTCGCACAGGATCTGGAAGCCGTTGCAGATGCCGAGCACCAGCCCGCCGCGGGCGGCGTGGGCCCGCACCGCGTCCATGGCGTGGGCGCGGCCCGCGATGGCGCCGCAGCGCAGGTAGTCGCCGTAGGAGAAGCCGCCGGGCAGGACCGCGAGGTCGGTGCCGGCGGGCAGCTCGGTCTCGGTGTGCCAGACGGTGGTCACCTCGGCGCCGGCGAGGCGCAGGGCCCGGGCGACGTCCCGCTCGCGGTTGGAGCCCGGGAAGACGACGATTGCGGCCTTCATCGGGCGATCTCGACGCGGTAGTTCTCGACTACGGTGTTGGCGAGCAGCCGGTCGCAGGCGGCCTTCACGGTGGCCTCGGCGCTCGCCTCGTCGGCGGCGTCGACCTCGACCTCGAAGAACTTGCCCTGGCGCACGCCGGCGATGCCGGTGATCCCGAGCGAGCGCAGCGCCCCCTCGATCGCCTTGCCCTGGGGATCCAGGACGCCGTTCTTCAGGGTGACGGTGACGCGCGCTTTCATCGGCCAGACCTTCGGCAACGGGGAGGGCTTTTGTCTGGCTCCCGATAGTGCGGAACGTGCGCCGAGGCAACGCCGGGCCGGCGTCCACGGCGGCCGCGCCGACGCGGATTGATCTTTGCTGGTAGGATTCTAATACTCCCCGGGAGACCGGGCGCCGCGGCACGGGCGTGCGCCGCACCGGGGCGGTGTGCCGGGTCAGGGGTGGAACATGTCGGACGCCGACGATGCGTTCATTCGTCAATCATTCGACCTGATCGACGGCCTCGACGGCCTGTCGGATCCCCTGGACGTGCAGAAGACGATCTTCGACCTCGTCGCCCGCTGCGGCTTTTCCTACTTCGCCATCACCCGGTTGCCGCAACCGAGCGACCGGCTCGGCCCCAACCTCCTGCTGAGCGTCTGGCCCGAGGGCTGGCTCACGCATTACGACCGGGTCGGGCATTACCGCTACGATCCCGTGGTGCGGCACTGCTTCCGCACCACCGAGCCGTTCTCCTGGAACGAGGCGCCCCTCGATCCCGACACCGCCCCGCAGGCCCGCCGGGTGATGGAGGAGGCGCGCGAGCACGGCATGGGCGCCGGCTACTGCGTGCCGATCCACGACGCGCACGGCTTCCAGGGCGGGATCTCGCTGGCCGGCGAGCGGGTCGAGATGACGCCGAGGGTCCGGCGCGCCGTCCACCTCCTCGGGCTCTACGCCTGGTCGGCCGCCGCCCGCACCACGTCCCGCCGGCGCAAGCCCGGCGGTCGGCTCCTGAGCGCGCGCGAGCGGGACGTGCTGTCCTGCGCCGCGCAGGGGCGCACCCAGGAGGAGACCGCCGACTTCCTCGGCGTCTCGGTCGAGACCGTCTCCACCTACCTGCGCAACGCCCGCACCAAGATCGGCACCCGCAACACCACCCACACGGTGATCGAGGCCCTGCGGCTGCGGGAGATCACCCTCTAGAGAAACGGCGAGAATCCACGCGATCGGCGGTCACCCTCCCGGTTTTCCGGGATACCGCGGGACGTCCTCCTCTGGCCTTATGGCGCCGGACCGAGGGACGTCAGCGCATGATCCGCCTCCATGCCATCGACCGGACGAGCCGCGGGGCCTACGCGGACGCCCTGGCGCAGCACCATGCGCTGCGCCGCGCCGCCTTCGAGGAAGGCCGCTGCCGGGCGCTGCGCAGCGTCGACGCCGCCGGGCGCGACCGTTTCGACACCGAGGCCACGCGCTACCTCCTGGCCATCGACGGCGACGGCCGGGTGGCGGGCGGCACCCGGCTCCTGCCCTCCGATGGCCCGACCCTCCTGAACGCGGTCTTCCCGCACCTCGCCGACATCCGCGGCCTCCCGCGCGAGCCCGGCACCTGGGAATGCACCCGGCTCTTCTCCTCCACGCGCTACCGCGAGGAGCGGCCGCTGTCGCGGGCCGCCGGCATCGTCTCGGCGGGCATGATCGAGCACTGCCTCGAGCAGGGCATCCCGTACCTGAGCCTCGTCGTCGAGACCTACTGGATCCCGCAACTCGCCGAGATCGGCTGGCGGCCGCGGCCCCTCGGCCTGCCCGTGGCCTGCGAGGGCGTGTCGCTCTGCGCGGTCTCGATCGCGATGAGCGAGGAGGCCCTGCGGGAAACCCGGGCGGCCTACGGCATCGTCGCCTCGGTCCTCGCCCGTACCCCGCCGCCGCCCGACCGCACCCGCGCCGGCCGCGGCTTGGCCGCCTGAGGGGAACCGCGATGCCGTACCACGACGACACCCGCGTCCCGATCCCGCTCCGGGCCCTGCACCTGCCGGCCGTGTCGCGCGCGCCGGCCGACCGGATGGCCGAACACCTGATCGAGGCCTACCGGCACGCCGCCGCCTGCGAGGACCAGGTCGTCCTCGACCTGCTCCGGCTCGCGCTCGGCTATGTCGGGCGGACCTATCCGCCTACCGCGCTCCACGCCGCGGAAGAGCCCTGGTCATGACCTCCGGCGCGCTTCCCGCACCCGCTTCCCGATTCTCATCTCCCCAAGACCAGGCACGCATCATGGCCCTCGCGATCCACGCCTCCGCCCCGCATTCCGACATGTCCCAGGCCGCCCGGGCCGAGATCCAGGCCCTGCGCCTGGCCGCCGGCATTCTCGACCTGCAGCACACCGCGAGCCCGCAGATCCGCGACCTGCCCTCCGTGCAGGCGATGATCCGCGCCGCCACGGCGCTGTTCGACGAGCTCGGCTTTATCGAGGAGGGCGAGCCCGAGCGGACGATGTCGTCCTGAACCGCCGCGGCTCCGGCGTCCCGCCGCGAGGAGCGTCGGACGGACGAGAAGGCGCGCGGCGCCCTGCTCCCGTACGGGAGCCGGGTGCCGCGCGCTTTTTTTGTCCGGATCGTCGTGCGTCCGATCGCGGGCGCCGCGCCGTCCTCGCGGCGGCGTCATACGGGTTCCGCAAGCGATCTTCCGGAAACCGTATCAGTACGCCACCCTCTTCTCGACGTAGCGGAACTGGATCGCGGTGAGCCCGATCACGATCGCCATCAGCACCACCGACTGCGCCGCCGAGCCGCCGAGGTCGGCGCCGATGCGGCCGTCCTGGTAGACCTTGTAGACCAGCGTCTGGGTCGCCCGGCCGGGGCCGCCATGGGTCAGCACGTCGATGACGCCGAACGTCTCGCAGAAGGCGTAGACGACGTTGACCACCATCAGGAAGAACGTGGTCGGCGAGAGCAGCGGGAAGATGATGGTCCAGAACCGCCGGGCCGGGCCGGCGCCGTCGATCGCCGCCGCCTCGATCACGCTGCCGGGGATCGCCTGGAGGCCGGCGAGGAAGAACAGGAAGTTGTAGGAGACCTGCTTCCAGGCCGCCGCCATCACCACCAGGATCATGGCGTGGTTCCCGTCCAGCAGCGGGTTCCACGGGATGCCGATCTGGTTGAGGCCGCGCGCGATCAGCCCGAGGCCGGGCTGGAACAGGAAGCCGAACAGCACGCCCGCCACCGCCGGCGCCACCGCGTAGGGCCAGATCAGCAGGGTCCTGTAGATCCCCGAGCCCCGGATCTCCCGGTCCGCCATCGTGGCGAGGAGCAGCGCGAAGCCGAGGGAAAGCCCCGCCACCGCCGCGGCGAAGACCAGCGTGGTGACGAGAGCCTGGTAATAGGCCGGGTCCGTGAACAGGGCCCGGTAGTTCTCGAACCAGACGAACTCGGTCGAGAGCCCGAACGCGTCCTGCATCTGGAACGACTGCCAGACCGCCTGCACCGCCGGCCAGTAGAAGAACAGGCCGACGATGAGGAGCTGCGGCGCGATCAGCGCCGCCGGCAGCAGCCGGCCTCCGAAGGTGACGCGTTCGGGACCCATGATGTTACCGTCCGGCCTGCTTCTCGAACTGGCGCAGCATCGCGTTGCCGCGGGTCGCCGCCTCGTCGAGGCCTTGCTTCGCCGTCTTCTTGCCGGCCAGCGTCGCCTCGATCTCCTCGGCCCACAGATCGCGCATCTGCGGCAGGTTGCCGAGACGCAGGCCGCGGGAGTTCTCGGTCGGCGGCTTGTTGGTCAGCTCCTTGATCGGCGTCTCGAGGGCCGGGTTCTTGTCGTAGAAGCCGTCCGCCTTGGACTTCTCGTAGGCGGCCTTGGTGATCGGCATGTAGCCGGTGGTCTGGTGCAGCTTCGCCTGCCGGTCGGTGTCCGACAGGAAGGTGAAGAACTTCGCCACGCCCTTGTACTCGTCGGGCTTCTTGCCGCCCATCACCCACAGCGAGGCGCCGCCGATGATGCTGTTCTGCGGCGCGCCCGGCACGTCGGGATAGTAGGGCATCGGCGCCGAGGCCCAGGCGAACTTGGCCGCGCCCTTGACGTTGCCGTAGGAGCCCGACGAGCCGAACATGATCGGGCACTCGCCGGCGGTGAAGCGGCCGAAGCCGCTGTCGTAGCGACCCGAATAGTCGAAGCTCTTGTCCTTCTGCGCCTCGGCGAGGTTGGCGAGGTGCTTGACCTGGAGCGGGCCGTTGATCTCGAGCGTGGTGTCGAGCCCGTCCATGCCGTTGGCCTTGGTGGCCACCGGCACGTTGTGCCAGGCCGAGAGCTGCTCGATGTTGAGCCAGGTGACCCAGGTGGTCGAGAAGCCGCAATTCGGGAAGCCGTTCTGCGTCAGCTTCTTGGCCGCCGCGAACAGGTCCGGCCAGGTCTTCGGCGGCTCGGAGAGGCCGATGGCCTTCAGGGCGTCGAGGTTGGCCCACATCACCATCGACGACGAGTTGAACGGGAACGAGAGCATCTCGCCCTTGGTCGTCGAGTAGTAGCCGGTGATCGCCGGCAGGTAGGCGTTCGGGTCGAACGGCTCGCCGGCATCCTTCATCAGCTGGTAGACGGGCTTCACCGCGCCCTTGGCCGACATCATCGTGGCGGTGCCGACCTCGAACACCTGCATGATGTGCGGCGCGGTGCCGGCGCGGAACGCGGCGATGCCGGCATTCAGCGTCTCGCCGTAATTGCCCTTGTAGGTCGGCACGACCTTGTAGTCGCTCTGGCTCGCGTTGAACTCGTCGGCGAGGCGGTTGACGGCGTCGTTGTTGGCGCCCGTCATCGCGTGCCACCATTGCAGCTCGGTGACGGCGAGCGCCGGGGTCGCGGCCAGCGCCAGGCCTAAGCCCGCGAGCGCGATGCGGATGGTCGGGGTGGGGGCCATCGGGTTGTCGTCTCCTCGTGTGCGGCCCCTCATGCGGGGCCCGCGTGACACTCCGACGACAGGCGCCGGGGGTGACGCGGTCCGCACCGTCTCCAGCGGCGGGCAGCTTGTTAGTAGCTGGCTAAGCACAGCCGTGAGCGGGGGACAAGGGAGGTTGTGAGGACTGCGACTCCGCCGGTGCCGTTCTCCGGATCATCCTACCCACGACCTCATCCTGAGGTGCCGGGCGATCGGAGATCGCTTGGCCTCGAAGGAGGGCTCCAGGGATCGCCGAGACTTCTGGAGCCCTCCTTCGAGGTCAGTCGATCCTTGATCGCGCGCGATCTGCGATCGCCAACACCTCAGGATGAGGTTGCGGGTCGGACGGGGACCTCGGCGTCGACGCGTCAGGACCGCTTCCGGTCCCGCAGCGCCTGAATGGTCGTGGTCGGGGTGATCGCCTCGGGATCGGTCGGGCAGTGCAGGATTGCCGGCAGGCCGGAGGCGAGCGCCCGCGCCAGGGCCGCCGGAAAGTCCTCGGTGCGCTCGACCCGCTCGCCGTAGCCGCCGAAGGCGGTGGCGTAGGCGGCGAAATCGGGGTTCTTGAGCGCGGTGCCGGAGACGCGGCCGGGATATTCGCGCTCTTGGTGCATCCGGATCGTGCCGTACATCCCGTTGTCGACCAGGATGACGATGACCGGCAGCCCGTACTGCACGGCGGTGGCGAATTCCTGCCCGTTCATCAGGAAGTCGCCGTCGCCCGAGACGACGACCACGGTGCGCTCGGGGAGCAGCCGCTTGGCGCCGATGGCGGCGGGCACGCCGTAGCCCATCGAGCCCGAGGTCGGGGCGAGCTGGCCGTCATGCGACCGGAACGGCCAGAAGCGGTGGACCCAGGTGGCGAAGTTGCCCGCGCCGTTGCACAGGATCGCGTCGGCCGGCAGCGCCTCCCGCAGATGCGCCATCACGCCGCCCATCTGGAGCGTGCCCGGCGTGGTGATCCGGGTGGGATCGCTCCAATCGAGGTAATCGGCATGCAGGGCCTCGGTGCCGGCGGCCCAGGGCAGCGCGCGGGGCGGCTGCACCGTCTCGATCGCCGCCGCGAAGGCGGTCGGGCTCGCGTTAATGGCGAGCGCCGGGCTGTAGACGCGGCCGAGCTCTTCCGGGTCCGGGTGGACGTGGACGAGGGTCTGGCGCGGTCCCGGAATGTCGAGGAGCGTGTAGCCCTGCGAGGGGATCTCCGACAGCCGCCCGCCGACGACGAGCAGGAGATCGGCTTCCTTGATCCGGGCCAGCAGCTTCGGGTTGACGCCGAGGCCAAGATCGCCGGCGTAGCAGCGGTGATCGGCCGGGAAATGGCCCTGGCGCCGGAACGAGCAGGCGACGGGAAGCGAGAACAGGTCGGCAAAGCGCGAGAAGCGCCGCACGGCCTCCGCCGACCAGCGGCTGCCGCCGAGGATCGCGAAGGGCTTTTCCGCCTGCCCCAGCAGGTTCTGCAGGGCGACCATCTGGGCGAGCGCCGGATGGGTCTCGACCGGCCGGAAGACGGGAGCGTCCGGGACGGTCGCGGTCTCGACCAGCATGTCCTCGGGCAGCGCGATCACCACCGGGCCGGGCCGGCCGGCGGTGGCGACGTGGAAGGCGCGGGCGATCAGCTCGGGGAGGCGCTCGGCGCTGTCGATCTCCGTCACCCACTTGGCGATGGTGCCGAACACCGCCCGGTAATCGAGCTCCTGGAACGCCTCGCGCTCGCGGGCCGCCCGCTCGATCTGGCCGACGAACAGGATCATCGGGGTCGAATCCTGCTTGGCGATGTGCAGGCCGGGCGAGGCGTTGGTGGCGCCGGGACCGCGGGTAACGAAGCAGATCCCGGGTTTGCCCGTGAGCTTGCCGTGCGCCTCTGCCATCATGGCGGCCCCGCCCTCCTGCCGGCAGACGGTGAGGCGGATCTGCGCGTCGTGCAGCGCGTCGAGCACCGCGAGGTAGCTCTCACCGGGGACGCAGAAGATGTCGCCGACGCCGTGGCGGGCGAGCTGGTCCACCAGGATCTGCCCGCCGGTGCGGGGGCGGGGGGCATCGGTCATGGGTTTGGTCTCCAGCATTCTCTTAGGCCCCGATTCAGGGCTTCTCACGGTCTATCCGATCCACAACCTCATCCTGAGGTGTCAGTCCATCAGAGATGGACTGACCTCGAAGGAGGGCTCCAGAAGGCTCCGCGATCCCTGGAGCCCTCCTTCGAGGTTAGCCGATCTCTGATCGGCTAACACCTCAGGATGAGGTCGAGGGTGGGAGAGAAAAGACTTGCGCGTAATGCTTGCCCTGGATCGATCCGCGTCACCCGCCCCAGGCCGGATCGGCCAGCACGCTCTGCGTATGGTCCCCCACCTGCGGCGAGGCGGTCTCGGCCGCCATCGGCACGCCGTCGATGACGATCGGCGAGCGCACGCTCGGGATCGTGCCGCCCTTGGCGCGCGGATCGGGAAGGTCGAGGCGCATCCCGCGATGGACCACCTGCGGGTCCGAGAAGACCTCGGCGAGGTCGTTGATCGGACCGACCGGCACGTTGACGGCGCCGAGCCGCGCCAGGAGGTCGGCCTTGGTGTGGCGGCCGGTCTCGGCCGCGATGAGCGGGATCAGCACGTCGCGCCGGGTCACCCGGCCCGGATTGGTGGAATAGTCCGGGTCGAGGTGCCAGGTGGTGCCGAGCACGCCGCAGAACTTCTGGAACTGGCCGTCGTTGCCGCAGGCGACGATGATGTGGCCGTCCGACGTCGGGAAGACCTGGTAGGGGACGATGCTGGTATGCTCGTTGCCCATCCGGGGCGGCAGCATCCCGGAGACGAGGTAGACCAGCGCCTGGTTGCCGAGCACCGAGACCTGCGTGTCGAGGAGCGCCATGTCGATGTGGCAACCCTTCCCCGTCGCGTGCCGGCCCTGGAGCGCGGCGAGGATCGCCACCGTGCCGTAGACCCCGGTGAACACGTCCGCGAAGGCGACCGCGGTCTTGACCGGCTCGCCCTCGGGCTCGCCGGTGAGCGACATGATCCCGCCCAGCCCCTGGACCATGAAGTCGTAGCCGGCGCGGGGCGCGTAGGGCCCGTCCTGGCCGAAGCCGGTGACCGAGCAGGTGATCAGCCGCGGGTTGAGGGCGCTCAGGGCCTCGTGGTCGAGGCCGTACTTCTTCAGGCCGCCGACCTTGAAGTTCTCGATCACCACGTCGGCGTGGGCGGCGAGCTTGCGCACCACGGCCTGGCCCTCGTCTGTCTCGAAATCGGCCGCGACCGAGCGCTTGCCGCGGTTCGTCGAGTGGAAGTACGAGGCCGAGAGCGTTTCGCCGTCGGCGCCCTCGACGAAGGGCGGGCCCCAGGTCCGGGTGTCGTCGCCGACGACCGGCCGCTCGACCTTGACCACGTCGGCGCCGAGATCCGCCAGGAGCTGCCCGATCCAGGGACCGGCCAGGATGCGGGCGAGTTCGAGCACCTTGATGCCGGCGAGGGGTTTGTGCACGAAGACCGAGCCTCCCGTTGGCGCGCCTCCCGTTGACGGGATGACGCCTAAGATCCCGCTTCTGCGGAATCGCGTTCCGCCTGCATACGCCGAAGCTTAGGCGGCGGGAAAGGCCGCCGGCCTCCGGTCAGCCCTGCGCCAGCCGCCGCCCGGTGGCGGGGTCGAACAGGTGGAGCGCGCTTGCGTCGATCGCGAGCCGCACCGTGTCGCCCTCCTGCGTGGCGGAGCCGGCGGGCACCTGCACCGCCACGTCGGTGCCGGCGAGCGGCCCGTGCAGCAGGCGCGTGGCGCCGAGCTCCTCGACGAAGGCGACCCGGAACGGCAGCCCGTCCTCGGCGATCCGCAGGTCCTCGGGCCGGATGCCGGCCTCGACGGCGGTGCCGGGGGTGAGGCCGGCAACCGGGATCACCGTCCCGTCGATCCGCACGCCGCCGTCTACGGCCTCGGCGGACAGGATGTTCATCGGCGGCGAGCCCATGAAGGTCGCGACGTAGCGGGTGGCCGGTCGGCGATAGATCTCGATCGGGGTGCCGACCTGCTCGATCTGGCCGCCGTTCATCACCACCAGCCGGTCGGCCATGGTCATCGCCTCGACCTGGTCGTGGGTGACGTAGACCGTGGTGACGCCGAGCTGGCGCTGCAGGCGGCGGATCTCCACCCGCATCTGCACCCGCAGCTTGGCATCGAGGTTCGACAAGGGCTCGTCGAACAGGAAGACTTGCGGCTTGCGCACGATCGCCCGCCCCATGGCGACGCGCTGGCGCTGGCCGCCCGAGAGCTGGCGCGGGTAGCGCGTCAGCATCGCCTCGAGGCCCAGCAGCCGCGCGGCGTCCGTCACCCGGGTCTCGATCTCGGCCTTCGGCGTGCCGCGGTTGCGCAACCCGTAGGCGAGGTTGTCGTAGACCCGCATGTGGGGATAGAGCGCGTAGTTCTGGAACACCATCGCGATGTCGCGGTCGGCCGGCTCGACGTCGTTGACGACGCGTCCGCCGATGGTGATCGCCCCCGAGGTCACGGTCTCGAGGCCGGCGATCATCCGCAGCACCGTGGACTTGCCGCAGCCCGAAGGTCCGACGAGGACGCAGAAGGCACCGTCCGGCACGTCGAGGGAGACGCCGCGCACCGCGTCGACGCCGCCGGAATAGGTCTTGCGCAGGGTGTCGAGGGCGAGGCCGGCCATCAGGGGCGTCCGATCGTCGGGAAAGAGGTCACTTCTCGGTCTCCACCAGGCCGCGCACGAACAGCTTCTGCATCGCGAACACCACCACGACCGGCGGCAGCATCGCCAGCACGGCGGTCGCCATCACGATCTGCCACTCGGTGAGCTGGTCGGTGATCGAGGTCATCTTGCGCAGCCCGATCACCACCGTCTGCATGTCGTCGCGGGTGGTGACCAGCAGCGGCCAGAGGTACTGGTTCCAGCCGTACAGGAACTGGATCACGAACAGGGCCGCCATCGTGGTGCGCGAGAGCGGCAGCAGGGTGTCGAGGAAGAACCGCACCGGCCCGGCCCCGTCGATGCGGGAGGCCTCGACGAGCTCGTTCGGCACCGTGAGGAAGAACTGGCGAAACAGCAGGGTCGCGGTCGCCGAGGCGATCAGCGGCAGGGCGAGGCCCGCGTAGGTGTCGAGGAGCTGGAGGTCGGCCGCGACCTTGTAGGTCGGGTAGATGCGGACCTCGACCGGCAGCATCAGGGTGACGAAGATCGCCCAGAAGGCGGTCTGCCGGAACGGAAACTTGAAGTAGATCAGCGCGTAGGCCGAGAGCAGCGAGATCGAGATCTTGCCGAGCGCGATGGCGAGCGCCATGATCGTGCTGTTGACCAGCATCAGCCCGACCGGCGCGCCGGCCATGCCGGATTCGGTGAGCGCCCGCCGGTAGGTCTCGAGCCCGTGCGAGCCGGGCCAGAGCGGCATCTGGCCGTTGGCGATGGTGGCGGCGTCGTGCGTCGAGCCGATCAGTGCGAGGTAGACCGGGAAGACCACGATCCCGACCCCGAGGCAGAGCACGAGGTGCGGGATCAGGTTGCCGAAGCGGCGGTTCTCGACCAACGGGCCGCTCCCTGGCGGATGGTTTCTTGAGTTCCGGTGCCGCACGCGCGTGACGGGCGTGCGACGATCGGGAGCCCGATGCGCCGCCGACTGTCGTTGCCGCGCCGGCTTAGCATCGCTGCGAAGCCGGCTTAGCATCGGTCAAGCTCTGACGGAAGCGCCGCCCGTCCGTCAGACCTTCAACCCGGCCTGAGCGGCGAGCGCCTTGAGGTCTCCCTGCGGCCGGGCGCCGAGATGCGAGATGATCTCCGCCGCCGCGACCGCGCCGAGGCGGGCGCAATCGGCATGGTCGAGGCCGCGGGCGAGGCCGGCGAGGAAGCCCGCCGCGAACAGGTCGCCTGCGCCGGTGGTGTCGACCACCTCGCGCACCGGCGAGGCCGGCACGGACTTCGTCTCGTCGCCCGAGACCACCAGCGCGCCCTCTTCCGAGCGGGTGACGACGCCGAGGAGGTTCTTCTCCTGGCGCAGGGCCGCCAGCGCCGTGTCGGCGTCGGCGGTCTGGTACAGGCTCTTCAGCTCGTGGATGTTGGCGAACAGGATGTCGAGGCTGCCGTCGCGGATGAGACCCAGGAACTCGTCGCGGTAGCGGTCGACGCAGAACGCGTCCGACAGGGTGAGCGCCACCTTGTTGCCGGCGCCGTGCGCGATCTTCGCCGCCTTGCGGAACGCCTCCTTGGCGGCCGGCGGGTCCCACAGGTAGCCCTCGAGGTAGACGTGGCGGGCGCTCCGCACCGTCTCCTCGTCGACGTCCGAGGCCGAGAGGCCCTGGCAGGCGCCGAGATAGGTGTTCATGGTGCGCTCGCCGTCCGGCGTCACCAGCACGAAGCAGCGGGCCGTCGCCGGGCCCTCGCTCGCCGGGGCGACGTCGAAGCGGACGCCGGTGGCGGTGAGGTCGTGGGCGAAGAGGCGTCCGAGCTCGTCGTCGCGCACCTTGCCGACGAAGCCCGCCCGCGCGCCGAGGAGCGCCGCGCCCACCGCCGTGTTGGCGCCCGAGCCGCCCGAGATGATCGTGGCCTGGCCCATCACCTGGAACAGGTGCTCGGCCCGCGCCTCGTCGATGAGCTGCATCGCACCCTTGTGCACGCCCTCGCGCACCAGGAAGGCCTCGTCGGTACGGGCCATCACGTCGACGATGGCATTGCCGAGGACGAGGAGGTCGAGGGAGGCGGTCATGCAGGGGCTCGCGCGGGGAAGAGGATGCCCGCGCCTGTCGCATCCGCTACCGGGAGGGTCAAGCGCGGGGCTTCAGGGCTCCTCGAACAGTGCCGGGACGGAGAGTTCGAGGCCCGGCGGATCGAGCCTCAGGGAGCCGTCCTGCAGGAAGGCAGTGTCGATCCCGTTGCCGGTGCGGCGGTGGTGGACGACCGTGCGGCGATCGGGATCGATCATCAGGTAGTGGTGGATGCTCGGCACCTTGAAGTAACCGACGAGCTTCTCGCTCGCATCGATCCGGCGGGTGCTGGGAGACAGGACCTCGACGACGATGACCGGATTCTTCACCTCGATCGCATCGGGGTCGATGCGCGGGCCGCAATAGATCAAAGCATCCGGCTCGTAGGCGGTGTGGGCGTTGATGCGGACGGTCATCCCGTCCGGCATCGCCCGGCATGTGATGCCGGCGGCGCGTATTGCACCGCGCAGAGCGTCGAAAACGGCGACGCGTGTGTCCGCATGCTGTGCGCGCTCGGCTGCCATCGAGAACACCTCGCCTTGCACGAGCTCGTATCGTCCGGGATTCGCCTCGCTCCAGGCGAGGTACTCGTCCACGTTCATGCGCGTCTGCGGATGCGGCTTCATCGCGTCGAACCTGTCGATAGATCCTTGCCCCGGCATCGTAGCACGCCGGTCAGCGCGTGCCGAAGAGGTCGTCCACCGCGAGCACGATCCCGGGCGGGTCGAGCGACAGGCTCCCCTCGCTCACGATCCGGGTCTCGATCGCCGCGCCGGCGCGGCGATGATGGATCAGGCCGGGGCGCCGCGGATCGACCAGCAGAGAATGCACGACGCTCGGCAGCAGGAAGTAGCCCGCGAGCTTCGCCCCCGCATCGACCGACCGGGTTCCCGGCGACAGCACCTCGCCCACGATCACCGGCGGAGGCGCCTCGACCGCGTCGGGGTCCATCCAGGGGCCGCAATCGACGAGCGCATCCGGCTCGGAGGCCGTCCGGGCGTCGATGCGGGCGGTCACGCCGTCCGGCAGCATCTCGCAGGACGAGCCGAGCGCCCTCAGGCCGCGATCGAGGGCGGACTGGACGGCGAACCTGACCCGGGCGTGACGCGCCCGCTCCGGCGCCCTCGCGAAGACCTCGCCGTCGACGAGTTCGTGACGGCCCGGAACCGTCGCGCTCCAGGCGAGGAACGCGTCGACATCCATGCGGGCTTGCGGCGGGCCGGCCATGGGCGCGAGCCCACCACGCCGTCACTGCAGCGACTGCATCTCGCAATTCGCGTAGGCGACGCTGCCGTCGGCGTAGGCCTTGAGCTTGCGGGCATAGGCCTCGGCGCTCGTGCGGAACGGGGCGAGCTGCGCGTTGTAGGCCTTGATCCCGTCGTTGTAGGTGTAGGCCTCCCAGCCCGGGCAGCCGCCCTTGGCGTCGAGGCAGGCGGGCTTCTGCGGCAGGGCGGGCTTGACCGGCTTCTCGCTCGCCGGCGGCGGCGTCGGGGCGGTGCAGGCGGCGTGTGCGGCCGGTGCTACGAGGAGAAGGAGGGCGGCGAGGGCGGTGCGCGGCACGGCGGATCTCCACGGGGTGCCGCCTCTCACGCCATCGTGTGGCCGGCGGCCCGGGTCAAACCGGTGCTCGCGGCTTATCTGTGGCGCATCTCGCATTGCACCCGGTTCCCGCATGACCGTCCAACCTCGGATCGCCGATCCCCGCCCGATGCCGTCCCGCCAAGCTGCCCGCCCTGCCGCCCGCGCCGTCTCATGGCCGTGGCTCGACCGCGCCGGCCGCCTGTCGCGGTTCAAGCTCGCGGTCTTCCTGCTCGCGCTGGCGCCCGGCCTGTGGTTCACGGCGGCCTACGCCCTCGACCGGCTCGGCGCCAAGCCGCTCACCGCCTACCTGCACGCCATGGGCGACTGGTCGGTGCGGTTCCTGATCCTCTCGTTGGCGATCACGCCGATGCGGCGCATCGCCAATGCGCCCAAGCTCATCCTGGTGCGGCGGATGCTGGGGCTCACCGCGCTCGCCTACGCGCTATTTCACTTCACGCTCTACATCGCCGACCAGAAGTTCGACCTCGCCCGGGTGGCGAGCGAGATCGTCTTCCGCATCTATCTCACCATCGGGTTCGCCGGTCTGCTCGGGCTCGTGGTGCTCGGCATCACCTCGACGGACGGGATGATCCGCCGCCTCGGCAAGGCCTGGCCGCGGCTGCACCGGCTGGTCTACCCGCTCACCGCGCTGGCGCTGCTGCACTTCTTCCTGCAATCGAAGATCGACGTCTCGAACCCGGTCTACTGGAGCGGGCTCTTCCTCGCCCTGATGGGCTGGCGCCTGATGCACCGCTTCAAGGTGCCGACCGCGCCGCTGCCGCTCCTGGGGCTCAGCGTGGCCGCCGGCCTCGCGACGGCGGGGCTGGAGGCGCTGTGGTACGCGCTCGCCACCGGTGTGCCGGCCTCGGCCGTCCTCTCCGCCAACCTCGACTTCGCCTACGACGTGCGCCCGGCCTGGTGGGTGTTCGCCACCGTGATCCTGATCGTGCCGCTGAACCTGTGGCAGAACCGGACGGCGTCCGGCGGCACGGGGTCGGCGGCGAAGGCGCCGGTGGGGCGGACGGTCAGGGCGTGATGGGCTTGGATCTAACGAGCTTGGATCTAAGGAACTTGGATCTGACGAAGCTGAGCCTGTCGATCTCGCCGGAAGACCCGACATCCTCTGCGTCATCCCGGGGCCGTGCAGCGAAACCCAGGATCCATCACCGCTGACGATTCAGGGTGAGGCGGGACGATCTTCGCCTCATTCTTCCATGTCGGCGGTGATGGATCCCGGATTCTCGTCTTCGACGAGCCCCAGGATGACGGGGAGGGGATGATGACGATGGCTCGACTTGCTTGAGGATGCCGAGCCACCATCCATCGAAGCGAACGCAAGTACATGAAAGCTCGGTCAGCTTACTTGCCGGCATCGACTGAATGTTCAGGGTTTTCGAAGGAATGGTGCCCGGGGACGGAGTCGAACCGCCGACACTGCGATTTTCAGTCGCATGCTCTACCAACTGAGCTACCCGGGCGCACCGGCCGCGCGATGGCGACGGACCAAGCACCACAGATCGTCCTCGATCGAGGACGACACCACCTGCGTCAGGGACGGGAAAGTGGTGCCCGGGGACGGAGTCGAACCGCCGACACTGCGATTTTCAGTCGCATGCTCTACCAACTGAGCTACCCGGGCCCGCCGGCTGCGTGGGGCAGCGGCGTTGAGCGGCGGTATAGAGACGCCCGGTTCGCCTGTCCAGCCGTCTCGTGCGGGCGCGCGGGCGATTGTTTGCCGGCGCCCTCACGCCTCGGCGCGGCGTCGGCGCGGTGCGCGGCCCGGGCTCGCGGCCGCGCGCGGGCCCCGGGACTTCTTGGCAGATGCCTTCTTGGCAGATGCCTTCTTGGCAGGGGCCTTCTTCGCCGGGGCCTCGCGGGCAGGAGCCTTGCCGCCGCGCGACCCGTCCCCGCCCGCATGGGCGTCGAGGAAGGCGCGGCAGGTGGCGAAATCGGTCTCGATCTCGGGCGGCAGCCCCTCCATCCGCTTCTCGCGGGCGAGCGAGGCGGCGAAGCGCAGCATCGCCGGGGTCGGCGGGCGGGTCGCGCCGTCGCCGGCCGGGCTCCCGGCCTCCGTCCCGCTCGTCGCTCCCCCGATCTTGGGCCCCGCATGGGTGTTGAGGAAGACCCGGCAGGCGCCGACCTCGCGGGTCGCCTCCGGGGGGAGGGGGATGCCCTTGCGGGCGGCGAGCGACCTGGCGAACGCCACCATCGCGGCGGTCGGCGCGCGGCCGCCGCGGGACGGCGCCTCGGCATCCACCTCCAGGCGATCGGCCCCCGACACGGCGCCGATCAACGCCTCGACCCGCTCGCGGGTGCGCTGGCGAAACGCCTCGGCCCGGCGGACGGCCTCCGCCTTCGTCGTCGCCCGGCCGATCTCGGCCAGTTCCGATTCGAACACCGCCCGCCCGACCGGGTCGCCATAGGCCGGAAACACCCGGCGCACGGCCGCCACGAAGGCGAGGCCCACCTCCGTCACGGTGATCGCCGGGTCCTTGCCCTTGAGCAGCGTGACGTAGTGGCTCTTCATCAGCTTCGGCAGCACCGCGTCGCGGGTGGCGGCGGTGCCCAGCCCCTTCGGCTCGGTCGGGTTGGCGGGGTTCTCGAGCGCCCGC
The DNA here is from genome assembly GCF_036448855.1 of Methylobacterium ajmalii. Classification (NCBI taxonomy): domain Bacteria; kingdom Pseudomonadati; phylum Pseudomonadota; class Alphaproteobacteria; order Hyphomicrobiales; family Methylobacteriaceae; genus Methylobacterium; species Methylobacterium ajmalii. The sequence goes on along the minus strand of NZ_JAZFXT010000029.1, from coordinate 35,668 downwards.
TTCAGGGCCGGGTCCTCGATCTGGTCGATGAGGCGACCCATCACCACCGGCAACTCGCCCCGGGTGATGCGCCGCGGCGGCTCGGTCCGGGCGGTCTCGATCGTCGGGTCGCCGCCGGTGCCGGCCTCGCCGTCGCGCACCGGCGGCAGCCGCCCGGTGGTCGGCTCGTCGTCGGCCTTGGCCTTGCCGGGCACCACTTCGTCCTCGTCGGCCTCGGTGCCGTAGAGGGCGCGCCAGCCCGGCACCTTCACCACGCTGCCGGTGATGACGAAGCGCTTTTGCCCGAGCGGCGTCGCGACCTCGGCCGTGACCGTGGTGCGGGCGTCGATCCCGTCGGCCATGTGGGCGGCGAGGAAGTTCTTGGCGACGAGCAGCCACAGCCGCAGCGCTTCCGGCGCCACGTCGCCCGGGCCCGGCACCTTGCGCAGGGGCACGATGGCGTGGTGCTCGCCCGGATCCTTGACGTAGTGGCCCTTCGGCCCGCGGCGGATCTGCGGCGTCGCCGGATTGTGGGCCGCGAGGTCCTTGTCGGCCACCGCGATCGCCGCCAGCACCGCGGCGGCGTCCTTGGCTTGCGACTCCGGCAGATGCACCGATTCGGTGCGGGGATAGCTGAGATAGCCCTTGTCGTAGAGCGCCTGCGCATGGCGCGCGGTCACCTGCGGGTCCCAGCCGAAGCGCTTGGCGCAGGCGCGCGCCAGCGTGTCCTTGGAGAAGAGCTTGGGCGGCGTCCGCCGCACGTCCTTCTGCACCACCGCGAGCGGGCCGGCCCAGCCCGCGGCGGCGTCGCGGATCGTCTCGGCGTCCGCGATCTCGAAGATCTTGTCCTTCGGCGCGTGCCAGAGCGTCAGGCGCGCGCCGCTCTCCGTCGTCACCGGCAGGGCGATCTTGTAGAAGTCGCGCGGCACGAAGGTGCGGATGCGCTCCTCGAGATCGGCCAGGATGGCGAGCGTCGGCGTCTGCACCCCGCCGAAGCGCCAGGGCTCGCGGAAGGCCGGCGGGCGCAGGCGCAGGGACACCGCCCGGGTGCCGTTGAGGCCGAGATGCCAGTCCTCGTATTGCCGGCACAGGGCCTCGAGATAGGCGGCGTAATCGCGCTCGCCGGAATCGTCCTCACGCGCCAGCAGCCCGAAGGCGCGGCGGATCGAGATCTCGTCCAGCGCCCCGAGCCGCAGCCGGTCGACCCGGCCGCGCCAGCCGAGATGCTCCAGCACCTCCCAGGCGATCATCGAGCCCTCGCGGCCCGGATCGGTGGCGATGATCACCCGCTCGACCCCGGAGAGCGCCTGGCGGATCGCCGCGAGCTTCGGCGCGTGCGACTGGCCCGAGCGGCCGTGACCGGGGGCGACCGGCAGCCGCTCCATGGCGATCGGCAGCGCGTCGAAGCGCCAGGGCTTCCAGTCCGGCCGGATCTCCCCGGGCTCGGCCACCTCCAGCAGGTGCCCCTCGGCCGCGACGCAGACCGTGCTGGGCGAGCGGAAGAACCGCTGCACCTGGCGCATCGCCGAGGGCTTCTCGAAGAAGAACAGCGTCTTGCCGCGAGGATTCGTGCCGGAGGACGAGCCGGGGGAGGTGGCCTGCGCCATGGCAGCGGGACGCTCCTGGGCGGGCGGAGAGGCCCGAACGAAGCAGGAACATAATGGAGTGGCCCGGGGTCGGTCAACGCGGGGCATCGCGAAAAGAAAGGGCGCGGGCTTCTCCTCTCCCCGCGGGCGGGGAGAGGGCCGCTGACCCCTTGTCGGGTCAGCGGCAAGCGGAGGCGCAGCCGCAGCGAGGGTGAGGGGGTCTCAACGAGTGAGGCACCTCCGGAAACACCCCCTCACCCTCGCGCTTCGCGCTACCTTCGCCCCCAGCAAGGGGGGCGAAGGCCTCTCCCCGCGAGAAGTCGGGCAAGCCCGACTTCGTCCGTTGCTTGCAGATCCCGGGCAAGCCCGGGATCTGTCGGGGAGAGGGGAAACCCGGCGCCACGCCGTTCCCCAGACGGCTCTTCCCCGAATGAGCGCAGCTCTCGGCTCCGCACTCGCGCGCTCCACCCCTCTCCGCCACGATCCCGTCCGCGAAACGCCGCTTGCACCCTGTGCATTCCTCACATAAAGATATCTTTATGTTTCGCATTGGAGGCGAGGAGCCCGACGACATGACCGCCACCGTCCCCTTCGCCGACGCCCTGGGCGTGCTGCGCGCCGCGGCGGAGGAGACGCGTCTGCGCATCCTGGTGCTGCTCGGCGACGGCGAATTGTCGGTCTCGGACCTCACCGACATCCTGGGCCAGTCGCAGCCGCGGATCTCCCGCCACCTCAAGCTCCTGGTCGAGGCCGGGCTGGTGGTGCGCCACCGCGAGGGCGCCTGGGCGTTCTTCCGCCTGCGCGAGGGCGTGGCGGGCCTGGTCGCGCCGCTCATCGCCGCCCTCGACGGCACGGCGCCGCCGCTCTCCGAGGACCGGGCCCGGCTCCAGGCGGTGCGGGCCCAGCGCGCCGACGCCGCCCAGACGTTCTTCGCCCGGCTGGCCCCGCAATGGGACCGGGTGCGCTCGCTCCACGTGCCGGAGGCCACCGTCGAGGCGGCGGTGCTCGACGTGCTCGGGGGCGGCCCGATCGGCAGCCTCGTCGATCTCGGCACCGGCACCGGGCGGATGCTCGGGCTGCTGGCGCCGCGGGCCGCGAAGGCGACCGGGCTGGACGCCAACCACGCCATGCTGTCGGTCGCCCGCGCCAACCTGGAGCGCCAGGGCCTGACCCGGATCGACCTGCGCCAGGGCGACATCCACGCGCCGCCCTTCGGCCGGGCGAGCTTCGACCTCGTGCTGATCCACCAGGTGCTGCACTACCTCGACGATCCCGCCCGGGCGCTGCGCGAGGCCGCCCGCCTCGTCGCGCCCGGCGGTCGCCTCCTCGTCGTCGATTTCGCGCCCCACAATCTCGAGTTCCTGCGGGCCGACGAGGCCCATCGCCGCCTCGGCTTCGCCGCCGAGCAGGTGTCGGGCTGGCTGTCCGAGGCCGGGCTCGCCGACGTGCGGCTGCGCCATCTCGCGCCCTCCGGGGGCGCGGAGCACCAGCTCACCGTGACGCTCTGGCTCGCCCATCACGTGCAGGCGGCCTCCGGGATGCCCGACCGCGCCGTCGCCTGAAGATCCGCCATCATCCTTTCGCCGAGGCCGCCGATGTACCCCACCGCCTTCCGCCCGAGCCGCGAGAGCCGCCGCCCGATCCGGGTCTCGTTCGAGTTCTTCCCGCCCAAGACCCCCGAGATGGAGGCGACCCTGTGGTCGTCGATCGAGCGCCTGGCGCCGCTCGGCCCCAGCTTCGTCTCGGTGACCTACGGCGCCGGCGGCTCGACCCGCGAGCGCACCCACAACACCGTGTCGCGCCTGGTGCGCGAGACCGAGCTGAAGCCCGCCGCCCACCTCACCTGCGTGGCCGCCACCAAGGGTGAGGTCGACGAGGTGGTGCGCGCCTACCACGAGGCCGGCGTGCGCCACATCGTGGCCCTGCGCGGCGACCCGGCGGACGGGGTCGGCACCGCCTACACGGCGCATCCGGGCGGCTACGAGCGCTCCTGCGACCTCGTCGCCGGCATCAAGCGCATCGGCGACTTCGAGGTCTCGGTCTCGGCCTATCCGGAGCGCCACCCCGAGGCCGGTTCCCTCGACCAGGACCTCGACGCGCTGAAGGCCAAGGTCGATTGCGGCGCCGACCGCGCCATCAGCCAGTTCTTCTTCGACAACGACCTGTTCTTCCGCTACCTCGACCGGGTGCAGTCGCGGGGGATCGACATCCCGATCATCCCCGGCATCCTGCCGGTGCAGAACTTCAAGCAGGCCGCGAACTTCGCCCGCCGTACCGGAGCCTCGGTGCCGGACTGGCTCGCCGCCCGCTTCGAGGGGCTGGAGGACGACGTCGCCACCCGCAAGCTGGTGGCCGCGGCGGTCGCCGCCGAGCAGGTGCTGGATCTCGTCGACCGCGGCGTCACCGACTTCCACTTCTACACCATGAACCGCGCCGACCTCGTCTACGCGATCTGCCACTTGCTGGGCTTGCGTGCGGCGCCGGCGGCGGCGGAGAAGGCGGCGGCCTGATCCCCGGACGTCTCGACATCGCTGACAGTCTTCCGGGCCGCATGACGCGGCCCGGACCGATTCCATACCTCGACCGACCTTCTGGAACCCCATCCCGATGACCGATTTCCGCCCCGCCGACGGTGCCGACATCCTGACCGCCCTGCGCCGGCGCGCGGCGGAAAAAATCCTCGTCCTCGACGGGGCGATGGGCACGGTGATCCAGCGCCTCGGCCTGACCGAGGCCGATTTCCGCAGCGAGCGCTTCCGCGATCACGCCCACGACCAGAAGGGCAACAACGACCTCCTGATCCTGACGCAACCGGACGCGATCCGGCAGATCCACCTCGACTACTTCCTGGCCGGCGCCGACGTCGTCGAGACCAACACGTTCTCGGGCACCACGATCGCTCAAGGAGATTACGGCATGGAAGCCGTGATCCACGAGCTGAACGCGCAGGGCGCGCGGCTCGCCCGCGAGGCGGCGGTCCTCGCCGAGAAGCAGGATGGGCGCCGCCGCTTCGTCGCCGGCGCCATCGGCCCGACGAACCGCACCCTGTCGATCTCGCCGGACGTCAACAATCCGGGCTACCGCGCCGTGACCTTCGACCAGGTCCGCGAGGCCTATGCCGAGCAGGTCCGCGGCCTGATCGCCGGCGGCGCCGAGCTGATCCTGATCGAGACGGTGTTCGACACGCTGAACGCCAAGGCGGCGGTGGCGGCGTCCTGGCAGGTCTTCGAGGAGACCGGCATCCGCCTGCCGATCATGATCTCGGGCACCATCACCGACCTCTCGGGCCGCACCCTGTCGGGCCAGACCCCGACCGCCTTCTGGCACTCGCTGCGCCACGCCGATCCGCTGACCTTCGGCCTCAACTGCGCGCTCGGCGCCCGCGAGATGCGCGCCCATATCGACGAGCTCTCGCGCACCTGCGACACGCTGGTCTGCGCCTATCCGAATGCCGGCCTGCCGAACGAGTTCGGCCTCTACGACGAGAGCCCTGAGGCGATGGCCAGGCTCGTCGGCGAGTTCGCCGAGAGCGGCCTCGTCAACATGGTCGGCGGCTGCTGCGGCACCACGCCGGACCACATCCGGGCCATCGCCGGTGCGGTCGCCGGCAAGGCGCCGCGCCGGGTGCCGAGCGTGAAGCCGCTGATGCGGCTGTCGGGCCTCGAGCCGTTCACGCTGACGCCCGAGATCCCGTTCGTGAACGTCGGCGAGCGCACCAACGTCACCGGCTCGGCCCGCTTCCGCAAGCTCGTCACCAACGGCGACTACGCGGCGGCGCTCGACGTCGCCCGCGACCAGGTCGCGGCCGGAGCCCAGATCATCGACGTCAACATGGACGAGGGCCTGCTCGACTCAGCAGGTGCCATGGTCGAGTTCCTGAACCTCGTCGCCGCCGAACCCGACATCGCCCGGGTGCCGGTGATGATCGATTCCTCGAAGTTCCCGGTCATCGAGGCCGGCCTCAAATGCGTGCAGGGCAAGGCGATCGTGAACTCGATCTCCCTCAAGGAGGGGGAGGAGAAGTTCATCCACGAGGCAAGGATCTGCCGCTCCTACGGCGCCGCCGTGGTGGTGATGGCCTTCGACGAGCAGGGCCAGGCCGATTCGCTGGAGCGCAAGGTCGCGATCTGCACCCGCGCCTACAAGGTGCTGACCGAGCAGGTCGGCTTTCCCCCCGAGGACATCATCTTCGATCCCAACGTGTTCGCGGTGGCGACCGGCATCGAGGAGCATGACGGCTACGGCGTCGCCTTCATCGAGGCGGCCCGGATCATCCGCGAGACCCTGCCCCACGCCCACATCTCGGGCGGCATCTCGAACCTGTCCTTCGCCTTCCGCGGCAACGAGCCGGTGCGCGAGGCGATGCACGCGGTGTTCCTGTACCATGCGATCAAGGTCGGCATGGATATGGGCATCGTGAATGCCAGCCAGCTCGCGGTCTACGACGAGCTGCCGGCGGAGCTGCGCGAGCTGTGCGAGGACGTGGTCCTCAACCGCCGCAAGGACTCGACCGAGCGCCTGCTCGACGCCGCCGCCCGCTTCAAGGAAGGCGGCGGGCAGGCGCGCGACAAGACCGCCGACCTCGCCTGGCGCGAGGCCCCGGTCGAGAAGCGCCTGGAGCACGCGCTCGTCAACGGCATCACCGAGTACATCGAGGCCGATACCGAGGAGGCGCGCGCCGCGGCCGCCCGTCCGCTCCACGTCATCGAGGGCCCGCTGATGGCCGGCATGAACGTGGTCGGCGACCTGTTCGGGGCGGGCAAGATGTTCCTGCCGCAGGTGGTGAAGTCGGCCCGCGTGATGAAGCAGGCGGTGGCCTACCTGATGCCGTTCATGGAGGCGGAGAAGGCCGCCAATGGCGGCGTCGGCGGGCGGCAATCCGCCGGCAAGGTGCTGATGGCGACCGTGAAGGGCGACGTCCACGACATCGGCAAGAACATCGTCGGCGTCGTGCTCGCCTGCAACAACTACGAGATCATCGATCTCGGCGTGATGGTGCCGGCAGCCAAGATCCTGGATACGGCGCGCAAGGAGAACGTCGACATCGTCGGTCTCTCCGGCCTCATCACCCCGTCGCTGGACGAGATGGTCCACGTCGCGGCCGAGATGGAGCGCGAGGGCTTCGACGTGCCGCTGCTCATCGGCGGCGCGACGACGAGCCGGGTCCACACCGCGGTGAAGATCCACCCGGCCTACGCCAAGGGCCAGGCGGTCTACGTGACCGATGCCAGCCGCGCCGTCGGCGTGGTCTCGAACCTGCTCTCGCCCGAGACCAAGGGCCAGACGATCGAGACGGTGCGGGCCGAGTACAAGCGCGTCGCCGAGGCCCATGCCCGCTCGGAGGTCGACAAGCAGCGCCTGGCCCTGGCGAAGGCCCGCGCCAATGCCTTCAAGGCCGACTGGTCGGCCTATACGCCCGTCAAGCCGACCTTCACCGGCACGCGGATCTTTCGCAGCTACGAGGTGGCCGAGCTCGTTCCCTATATCGACTGGACGCCGTTCCTGCAGACCTACGAGTTCAAGGGCCGCTATCCCGCGATCCTCGACGACCCCGAGCAGGGGCCGGCCGCCCGCGCCCTGTTCGAGGACGCGCAGGCCATGCTGCGCCAGATCGTCGAGGAGCGCTGGTTCAACCCGAAGGCGGTGATCGGCTTCTGGCCGGCCAACGCGATCGGCGACGACATCCGGCTGTTCACCGGCGAGAGCCGGACCGAGACGCTCGCCACCTTCCACGGCCTGCGCCAGCAGCTCTCGAAGCGCGACGGGCGTCCCAATACCTGCCTGTCGGACTTCGTGGCGCCGGCCGAAACCGGGCTCCCCGACTATGTCGGCGGCTTCGTCGTCACGGCGGGTCTCGAAGAGGTGCGGATCGCCGAGCGCTTCGAGCGCCAGAACGACGATTACAAGTCGATCCTGGTCAAGGCGCTGGCCGACCGCATCGCCGAGGCCTTCGCCGAGCGGATGCACGAGCGGGTGCGCCGGGAGTTCTGGGCCTATGCGTCCGACGAGGCCTACTCGCCGGCCGAGCTCGTCACCGAGCCCTATGCCGGCATCCGCCCGGCCCCGGGCTACCCGGCCCAGCCCGATCACACCGAGAAGGTCACGCTGTTCGACCTGCTCCAGGCCGAGCGGCGCATCGGCGTGAAGCTCACCGAATCCTACGCGATGTGGCCGGGCTCCTCGGTCTCGGGCCTCTACATCGCCCACCCGGACGCGCATTACTTCGGCGTCGCCAAGGTGGAGCGCGACCAGGTCGAGGATTACGCCGCCCGCAAGGGGATGGACGTGGCCGAGGTCGAGCGCTGGCTCGGGCCGGTGCTGAACTACGATACGGCGCGCTATCGCGTGGCGGCGGAGTAGGGGGCGCTTGCCTTGAGGGGGCGGTCCGTCCGACGACGCATGGCTCTCTAAGAAAACTCCGAGACGACGATAGCGCGGGTTTCTCCTCTCCCCGCGGGCGGGGAGAGGCTTTCGCCCCCCTTGCCGGGGGCGAAAGGAGCGCAGGCGAAAGCCGGAGCGAGGGTGAGGGGGCGACGCCGGAGGAGCCATATCCGTGGATACCCCCTCACCCTCGCCCTTCGGGCTTGTCGCATCCCCTGGACGGGGACGCGACCCTCTCCCCGCCCGCGGGGAGAGGGGAAACCCGCGCCTTTTCCTTTCCCCCGGACCTCTCAGTGGACGACGCGGTGGAGGATGACGAGTCCACCTCCTGACCCGGGCTTGACCGCCGCGCCCGCCCCGGCTCAAAGCTGGGCTTGAGGATGCGGGAAGGATCGGGGATGCGGACAGGACCAGGGAGGCTCGCCCTCGTCGCCGTGGCGGGCGCCGTCGCGGCGGCGGCCGGCTGCACCGAATTCTCCTACATCTCGAAGACCTATGTCGGCCTGCCGCCCCAGGTCGTGACGATCGGCTGCAACGATCCCTACGAGGTCTACGACCAGCGCCAGCAGCGCAAGGTCCTGATCGTCTCGAACAGCCTGCGGGAGATCGCCGGCTGCGGCCTGGAGGGCAAGGACCCGGCGCTGACCCGCCGGCGCCGCTTCTCGGAGGCCGCCGCGACCTACCTCAAGGAGACGGCGCGGGAGACCTGCACCATCGTCGGCGAGACGGTATTCACCGACCTGCAGACCGAGTTCGTCTATTCCTGCGCCGAGCCGATCGAGAAGCCCGGCACCAAGGTGCCGCGCCTGCCGGGCCGGTACTGACGGCTCGCGCCGCCGGCGATCACGCCTCGTCGGCGAGCGGCGGGTGCGGGAAGGTGCGCTCGGCGGCATCGCCGGCCGCGGCCAGCATGGCCCGGGCGAAGTGGCGCGCCTCGGCCCTGTCGAGGGCGATCGCCGCCGTGACCGGCGCGCCGTCGAGGTCGGCGAGGTCCAGTTCGAGCCGCACGCCCGCCTCGGTCGGCGTCACCCGCAGGGTCCAGTCTCGGTCGCTCATCCGTCCGCATCAGCTCTGTGGGCCATCGGGACCCGTCCCGGCCCTATAGACCAATTTCCGGACAGGTCGATGGGTTCGCCGCGGTTGACGCTGCGACCGCCGCCGTGGTCGACCCGCGCCGGGATCCGAAGCGAGGAATCGAACCATGAGCGAGATCATCTTCCGCACCGGCGAGGCCACGGTGCTGGCGGCCGAGGGGCAGTACACCGACGCGATGCCCGAGGTGCTGATCGGCTCGGTGCGCGGCCCGGTCGGCCAGGCCTTCGCCTCGATGATGGGCCAGGTCCAGGGCCATACCCGGATGTTCGTGGTGCGCGACCTCAACCAACTCGTCCGCCCCGCCACGATGATGACCACCAAGGCGACGATCCACACCGCCGAATACGTCGAGCTCCTCGGCGGCGTGGTCCAGGCCGCCACCGGCGACGCCATCGTCGACTGCATCATCGAGGGCATCCTGCCCCGCGACGGGCTCGACGAGCTGTGCATGATCATCATGATCTGGCTCGACCCGCGCTGCCCCGAGGATCCGAACCTCGACCGCAAGGACCTCTACCGCACCAACTACGAGGCGACGAAGCTCGCCATCGCCCGGGCGCTGAAGGGCGAGCCGACGATCGACGAGCTGATCGCCAACCGGCACACCGTGCGGCACTACGCCCTCGAGGGCGTGCTCGACGACGAGGCCTGACGGGGGCGATCCGGCGGGCGCCTGCGTAGTTGACCGCAGCTTGGCGGCACCCCAAGGTGCGGCGCCCGCCGATCCGGTTTTTTCTCGAGCGCGGGCCCGTCCGTCACGCCTCTGGGGCTAGCCGATGCGTCCTCTCCGCGCTGCGTTGATCCTGTCCGCGGTCCTGCCCGCCTGCGCCGTCCTGTCCGGCGCGGGCCTCGCACAGCCGCAGCCCGCGGGCTCGCGCGCCGCCCCGGCGGGGCAATCCGCCATCACGGTCTGGGATGCCCGGATCGAGGCCGGCGACCTCACCGTGTCGGGCAGCGTCGGCAAGGCCGGGGTGGTGGTCACCCTCGACGACGACATCCCGGTCACCTCGGACAAGCGCGGGCGCTTCACCCTGAAGGTACCCTACGTGCCGCAGAACTGCGTCGCGACGCTCAAGGCCGGCGAGGCCTCCCGCGAGATCGCGATCGCCAATTGCGGCGCCACCGGCGCGCCGGGGGCGAAGGGCGAGCCGGGCCCGACCGGGCCGCAGGGCGTCGCCGGCCTCGCCGGGCCGGCGGGCCCGAAGGGTGACATGGGTCCGAAGGGCGAGCCCGGTCCCAAGGGTGACGCCGGTCCCAAGGGTGACACCGGTCCCAAGGGCGAGGCGGGCCCCAAGGGCGAGGCAGGTGCGAAGGGCGCGGCGGGTGCGCGGGGCGAGGCCGGGCCGAAGGGCGAGCAGGGGCCGGCCGGCCCGCAGGGTCCGGCTGGAGCCCCGGGTCAGGCCGGATCGCAGGCCGCGGCCGCGACGGGTGCGTCGCCGTTCCGGATGTTGCGCACCGACGGCTGCGCCAAGCCGCATTGCGAGCTCGTCTGCGACGAGGGCGAGACCTTCGTGTCGTCCTACTGCCTGCGCGGCGGCAACCCCACCTTCACCCGTCGCGAGAGCGGCGAGGCGGTGGCGATGTGCCCGCCCGACAGCTCCGGCATGGTCGGGTTCTGCGCCAAGCTCTGATCGATCCTTCGGCTTTCTCCGCCGGATCGACATCCTCACCGTCATCCCGGGTTCCGCTGCGCGGCCCCGGGATGACGTCAAGAGGGTGTCGCCCGGACCGGATCATCGATGTTCCGTCCCCGGGATGTCAGGACGCGTCACCGCACGGCGAGCCAGTCCAGCACGCCCCTCGCGGCCGCCCGGCCGCTGGCGAAGCTCGCCTGGAGCAGGTAGCCGCCGGTCGGCGCCTCCCAGTCGAGCATCTCGCCGGCCAGGAACGTGCCGGGGCGCGCCCGCAGCATGAACCGCGCGTCGAGGTCCGCGAAGGCGACGCCGCCGGCGCTCGAGATCGCCCGCGCGATCGGCTGCAGGCCGGTGAGCCGCAGCGGCACCGCCTTGATCAGCGCGGCGAGCGCCGCGGGATCCGCCGGCAGGTCGCGCACCGCCTCGCGCAGCAGCCCGGCGGCCGGCGGGGAGAGGCCCGCGGCCTTGCGCAGCACGGTCGCGCGGGATTCCTTCGGCCGCGCCCCGGCGAGGCGGCGGGCGAGCGACGCCCCGTCGAGGTCCGGCCGCAGGTCGACGGTCGGCACCGCCTCGCCGCGCGCCTCGATCGCCTCGCGGATCGGCCGCGACAGGGCGTAGACCGCCCCGCCCTCGATCCCGTCGCGGGTGATCACCGCCTCGCCCCGCACCGTCTCAGACCCGAGGCCGAGGGCGATCCGCTTGAGCGGCGCGCCGGCGAAGCGCTCGGCGAAGAGGGGCGACCACGCGGCCGTGAAGCCCGCATTGGCCGGTCGAAGCGGGCGCACCGCCACGCCCTCGGCCGCCAGCACCGGCACCCAGGCGCCGTCCGAGCCGAGGCGCGGCCAGCTCGCACCGCCGAGCGCCAGCACGGCCACGTCCACCCGCAGGCTCTCGGGGCCGGCCTCGCCCGCGAGGCTCAGCGCCCCGTCCGCGTCCCAGCCGGTCCAGCGGGTGCGGGTGCGCAGGGTCACGCCGGACTGGGCGAGGCGCGCGAGCCAGGCCCGCAGCAGCGGCGAGGCCTTGAAGGCCTCGGGAAACACCCGACCGCTCGATCCGACGAAGGTCGGCTGGCCGAGCCCCGCGCACCAGTCGCGCAGGGCCTGCGGCGGAAATGTCTGGATCGCCGCGTCGAGCCGCGGTTCGGCCGGGGCGTAGCGGGCCAGGAACCGCTCCAGCGGCTCGCTGTGGGTGATGTTGAGGCCGCCGCGCCCGGCGATCAGCAGCTTGCGGGCGGGGGAGGGCATCCGCTCGATCACCGTGACCGCCAGCCCGGCTTCGGCCAGGACCTCAGCCGCCGCGAGACCCGCCGGCCCGCCGCCGATCACCGCCGCGCGGGCCGCATTCCCCGGGCCGCGCGCACCACCATCGATCTCGCTCATGGGACGCCCCAAGGCCGTGCCCCGGCGGCCCTGTCAACCTGCCGTGTCGGCAGCACGGAGAAAATAAGTGCGGGGGGGCCGGCCGGGCCTGCCCTTGATCCGCCGCCATCGGGGACATAAGTCGCTCTCATCGGCTGCGGGCCCCTCTGGCGAGCTGCGCTTTTCGCGCTCGTGATGTCGGAGCCGATGCTTTCCTCCTTGAAGCATCACGGTCCCGCGATGGTCGATTTCCTGTACATGACGTGGCTCGGCAAGCCCGTGTGGATGTGGCTGGGTTTCCACGCCGTCATCTTCATCCTGCTCGCCCTCGATCTCGGCCTCCTGCACCGCGACAAGAGCCGCGAGATCGGCGTGAAGGAGAGCCTGCTCCTCACGGCCTTCTACCTCACCCTCGGCCTCCTCTTCGGCGGCTGGGTCTGGTGGTACATCGGCCCGCAGGCGGGCCAGGAATACCTCGCCGGCCTCGTGGTCGAGAAGTCGCTGTCGATGGACAACGTCTTCGTGATCGCGGTGATCTTCGGCTATCTCGGCATCCCCCGCAACGCGCAGCACCGGGTCCTGCTCTGGGGCATCCTGGCGGCGATCGTGCTGCGCGGCCTGATGATCGGACTCGGCGCTGCCCTGGTCCACCAGGCCGAGTGGGTGCTGACGATCTTCGCCGCCTTCCTGATCTATGCCGGCATCAAGATGCTAGTCTCGGGCGACGAGGAGGAGGGCGAGAACAAGTCCGCCGACCGCTTCACCGGCTTCATGCGCAAGCACATGCGGGTGACCGACGAGCTCGACGGCCAGAACTTCACCACCCGCCGGCCGGACCCGAAGACCGGCAAGCCGGTGCTGTGGCTGACCCCGCTCGCCATGGCGCTGGTGCTGGTCAACGGCGCCGACGTGATCTTCGCCGTCGACAGCGTGCCGGCGATCTTCGCCATCACCACCGACACCTACGTGGTCTACACCTCGAACATCTTCGCGATCCTGGGGCTGCGCGCGCTCTACTTCGCGCTCGCCGCGATGGTCGACCGCTTCGCCTACCTCAAGACCGCGCTGGCCCTGATCCTGATCTTCATCGGCCTGAAGATCGTGATCGCCGACACCTTCGAGCTGATCGAGATCCAGCCCTGGGTGGCGCTGGTGGTGACGGTGGTCCTGCTCGCCGGCGGCGTGATCTACAGCCTGTGGCGCACCCGCGGCACGGCGGAGGCACCGGTCGCCGTACCGCCGCAGGCCCATGCCGAGACGCCGCGCGAGCGGCTCGGCAGCAGCCACGGGTGAGCATCGAGGGGGCGCCGCGAGCGCCCCCTTTTTTCGTTACGCTGGCTTGCCCGCCAGCAGGTCGCGCAGGGTCGTGATGGTCGAGGCGTCGGCCACCCCGTCGACCCGCGCCGGGCGGAAGTGGCGCTGGAAGGCGGTCACCACGGCCTTCGTCCGGGCATCGAAGGTGCCGCTCACCGGCACGTCGTAGCCGTAGAGCCCGAACATCGATTGCAGCGCCTCGATCGGCTGGCCGGCATCGCCCTCCGAGAAGAAGCGCCCGTCGCGGATCGCCGCGGGCGGCACCCAGTGGCCGATCCCGTCGCGGTGCAGGCTCTCCCAGGAAAAACTCTCGCCCGGGTCGATCTTGCGCTCGGGCGCGATGTCGGAATGCCCGAGCACCCGGTCGGGCCGGATCGGCCAGCGGCCGAGGATGTCGCGGCAGAGCGCCGTCACCGCCGCCATCTGCGCTTCCGGGAAGGGGGCGACGGTGCCGTCGTCGCGGTGGCCCGGATGCGCGATCTCGATCCCGATCGAGCGCGAGTTCATGTCGCGCACGCCCTCCCAGGCCGAGAGGCCGGCATGCCACGCGCGGCGGGCCTCCGGCACCATCTGCACCACCCGGCCCCCCTCCAGGACGAGGTAGTGCGACGACACCTTGGAGAGCGGGTTGCAGAGCCGCAGCAGCGCCTCCGATCCGCTCGCCATCCCGGTATAGTGCAGGATCAGCGCGTCGACCGGCAGGGTCCGCTCGTCGTGGTTGGGGGAGGGCACCACCTGGGTGGCGACCGGGCTGTCGGGGGTGAGGCTCATCAAATCAGCTCAGGTGCCGCTCGGCGGCGATGCGGTCGTAGGCGGCGTTGATCGCGGCGAGCCGCCGGGTCGCGATGGCGACGGCGGCGGGCGGCAGGCCGCGGGCGATCGCCCGGTCGGGATGGTTCTCGGAGACGAGCGCGCGGTACCGCGCCTTCAGCTCCGCATCGGTCAGGTCGCGGGCGGCGCCCAGCACCTCGTAGGGATCGTCGGCGAGGCGGACGTGCCGGGCCGTGACGGCGGCGAAGCGCGCATCGTCGAAGCCGAAGATCGCCGCCACCTCGGCGAGGTAGCGCGCCTCGCTCTCGTGGATCGCACCGTCCGCCTTGGCGATGTGAAAAAGGCCGTCGAGCACGTCCTCGAGCAGCGCCGGCTCGTCGCGGAAGGCCTCGGCGACCTGGCGGGCATAGCCCTCGAATCCGCTGGTGGTGCGCTTGGCGAGATCGAACAGGCGCTCGACCCCGGCGCGCTCGTCCTGCGGCACCTGCACGATGTCGGCGAAGGCCGCGACCTCGGAGGGCGTCACCACCCCGTCCGACTTCGCCATCTTGGCGGCGAGCGCGACGAGCCCGGTGGTGAACACCACCTCGCGGGGGGTGGGCCCGAGCAGCGAGCCCTCGCGGTCGAGGAGGAAATGGCCGGCCACCGCGCCGATGAGCGCCCCGAGCGGTCCGCCGGCGGCAAGGCCCAGGCCGGCGCCGCCGAGCTTGCCCCACACGCCCTGGGTCCAGACGCCCTGGCTCATGCCGGCCTCCGAACAGCGGTCGGGCAGCCAAGGGAGGCGGGGGTTTGGGCAGGGACTCGGGGAGGCGCGGGCGTCATGCCGCCCTTGTAGCGCCCGCGGGCCGTTCGCGGAATGTGGAAGCGCACCCGGCGGCCGATCCGCCGGGTGCGTTCAGGCGGTCGCGATCAGCGGCAGTAGACGTTGCCGTAGGGGTCGCGGTAGGTGCCGTAGGGGCACTGGGGGGCGGTGGCCGCGCCGACCACGGCGCCGCCGGCCGCGCCGATCAGGCCGCCCGCGAGCGCGCCGCCGGCCCGGCCGGTGGCCGCCGCGCCGATCGCCGCACCGGTCAGGCCGCCGAGGGCGGCGCCGCCGGCGGCGCGGTCGCCGGGGGTGTTGCAGGCGCCGAGCGACAGCGCCAGGGCGCCCGCGAGCGTGGCGGCGATGAGCTTCTTCATGGAGTCTTCCCCTCGTGCTTGTTCGGCGTCCGGCACCGGGTTCCGGCCCCACGCCCTGCCCTTGAGCTTAGCCGTATCGCGGCTGAACGCCAAATGAGCTTGGCCGTCAAAGAGTTCCCGGCGACCGGGGCCGATGGGTAACGAATCGTCAAGGTGCGACGCCGAAGCCACACGGTCCGGGGCCTGCCGCCCGCCCGTCAAATGCTCTACAGGGAGCCGGACAAGCCCCCGGCTCGAACGCCCGCGAGGACCCGATGCAGCGTGCCACCACCATCGTCCGCAAAGCCGCCGTGCGCCCCGACGCCGTCGCCGACGAGGTCGCCCTCGACCATGCCGCCCGCTCGGTCCGCAGCGCCGACCTCACGGCGCGGGGCGGCCTCGCCTTCCGGCTCGACCTCGACCGGGCGACGGTCCTGGAGGACGGCGACGCCGTGCGCCTCGAGGACGGCCGCCTGGTGCGCATCCTCGCCGCCCCGCAGGCGCTCCTCGCGGTCACGGCCGAGAACCCGCTTCGGCTCACCCGCCTCGCCTGGCAGCTCGGCAGCAACCACGTCCAGGCCGAGGTGACGGCGGACGCCCTCTACGTCCTCGACGACCCGGTGGTGGCCGAGCTGGTCCGCGGCCAGGGCTGCACCGCGACGGCGCTCCGGCGCCCGTTCCGCCCGGAGAAGGAGGTGGAGGCCCACGACCACAGCACCTGCGGGCACGACCATCATCACCACGGCCACGATCACGGGCACGCCCACCACGATCACGGCCACGGTGATCATGGCCAAGACCACGGTCATCATGCTCACGGCCACGATCACGCCCATCACGATCACGGCCATGCGCATGGCCACGCGCACGACCACCAGCACCACGATCACGGTCACGTCCACGGCCCGAACTGCAAGCACGGCCACTGAGCGCCCGCGCGGCCGATCCTCGGACGTCATCCCGTCGGCGATCTCGTTCCGGGATGTCGAAGCGAAGGGCGGGTCTCCCGGAGGCGCGGGAGGGTACCGGGACCTCTGGGCCCCCGCCTTCCGGGCTTCCTGAGTTTGCATCTCGAGATGACGCGCGGACGGGATCGCACGGCTCCTCGCGATGCTGCCGCCGCAAGTCGATGAAGCATCGAAACCAGGTCGTCGGCATTCGGAGCGGCATCGCCGATCACCTGTTGCGACCTGCGATTTTTGTGCAGTGCAAGATCAGCCATCCGTCGAAGTCTTAAGTCGGACTTAAGCCAGCTGTCATAGCCAAGATCCCGGTGACAGGAAGACCCGGGTTCACGGTCCGATGACGATCAAGACGCGCCTCCTCTGCGGCTTCTCGGTGATGCTGGCGCTGACCGCCGGCGTCGCCGCCTCGGGCTGGGTCAGCCTGTCCGGCTTCGCCCAGCGCGTGGACACCGCGAACGCGGCCCAGATGCTCGCGGGCCGCGTGGGCGACCTCGCGCTGGCCGCCGAGCGGTCGCTGCACGATCCCAGCGGCAAACGGGAACAGGCGGTGACAAACGGGCTCGCCCAGGCCCGTGCCGGCCTCGCCACCGTTCCGGGCGCCGAGGCGATGGCGCGCGGCATGGACGCCTTCGCACAGACCCGCATCACCTACGCGGCCGAGCAGGACGGCAAGGCGCGGATCCAGGCCGAGCACCTCCGCCTGATCGCCGATCTGCAGGCGGCGGCCGGCCGGATCGGCAGCGCGCAGAAGGCCCGCCTGGCGGCGGCGAGCCGGGCGCTCCAGGACAGCGTCGAGGCGCTCAAGGAGGCCGCCACCGCCGGCTCGCTCGCGGGCTCGGCGGTCCGCGGCGCGCTCGAGATGCGCAACGCAGAGCAGGTCCCCGGTGGCGATCGGGCGGTGGTCGCGGAGAGGTACCGTCTCCTGTCCGGGATCCTGAAGCGGCTCGGCGGGCAGGACGCGATGCGGGTCCCGGCCAAGGCCGCAGGCGACGCCCTCGACGATTACTTCGACGCCATCGACCTGCCTCCGGACGAGGCCGGGCGGGGCGACAAGATCACGACCGCCTTCGCCGCCATCATGGCGGCCCTGCGGGAGGTCGAGCAGGTCCAGAGCGACGCCGGCAGCGCGGTCCAGGCCCGCCTGCAGGAGCAGCAGGACCGGGTCGAGCGGGCGGCGGCCCTCCTCGCCGCCAGCGCGGAGGCGATCGAGGCCTCGAAATCGCTCCAGATCGCCGAGACCGCCCTGTTCGCGGCCAAGGACGCCCTGGCCGAGGATTCCTCGGCCAGGGACGAGGGTGGCGCGGTCGTCGCCAGCGCCGACGCGCTGACGACGGCGATCGAGACGATCCACCGGTTCGAGACCGATCCGGCCGCGCGCCAGGCGATCGAGGCGCTGATCGCGAAGGTGCAGGGCCTCAAGGGCCAGGTGCCCGGGGTCGTCGCGGCGAACGCCGCGCAACGCGCGATCCTCGGGCAGCGCGACGGGCACCTGACCACCCTCGTCACCGCCGCCCAGGCGGCGGGCGACGGCGAGATCGCCCGGATCGGCTCCGAGCGGCGCGCCGCCGAGATCCTGCTCCTCGTCGGCGTGGCGCTGGCCGCGTCGCTCGGCATCGCGGCGGCGTCGTGGCTCGCCCGCGGCATCGTGCGGCCGATCGGGCAGCTCGGCGCCGCGATGCGGGCGCTCGCCGCCGGCGACCTCTCGGTCGCGGTCGCGGGGCAGGAGCGGCGCGACGAGATCGGCGGCATGGCGCGGGCGGTGGAGGTTTTTCGGGAGGCGCTGGCCGCCAAGGCGCGGAGCGACGCCGAGTCCGCCGAGGCCGCCCGTGCCGAGGCCGGGCGGGCCCGCAGGCTCGGGGCGCTGACCGCGGACTTCGAGGCGACGATGTCGTCCTCGACGGAAGGACTGGCGCAGGCCGCCGACACCATGCAGGGCACCGCGACGTCGATGTCGGCGGCCGCTGCGCGCACCAACGCCCGGTCGGCCGAGGTCGCCGAGGCCGCCGCCCGGACCTCGGCCAACGTCGAGACGGTCGCCGCGGCCACGGAGGAGATGGCGATCTCGATCCGCGAGATCGCCCGCCAGGTCGCGCATTCGGCGACGATGGCGACCGGCGCCGTCGGCCGCGCCCGGGAGACCGATGCCGTCATCGCGGCGCTCGCCGCCGGCGCCGAGCGCATCGGCGAGGTCGTCACCCTGATCCAGGGCATCGCCGGGCAGACGAACCTGCTCGCGCTCAACGCCACGATCGAGGCGGCCCGGGCCGGGGAGGCGGGACGGGGCTTCGCGGTGGTGGCCGCCGAGGTCAAGGAGCTGGCCGGCCAGACCGCGAAGGCCACCGAGGAGATCGGCGGCCAGATCGCCCGCATCCAGGAGGCGACCCGCGAGGCCGTGGCGGCCCTCCAGGCGATCGGCGGCGTGATCGGCGAGATGTCCGAGATCGCCACCGGCATCACCGCCGCCATGGAGCAGCAGGGCGCGGCGACCCAGGAGATCGCCCGCAACGTCGGCGAGGCCGCCCAGGGCACCCAGGTGGTCTCGACCGGCATCCGCGACGTGCGCCGCGACGCCGAAGGCGCCGGCGAGGCCGCCGCCCGAGTGCTCGCCGCGGCCGAGGCGCTTGCCGGCACCGCGACGGGCCTGCGCGGCGAGGTCGATGCGTTCCTGGGTGGCGTGAAGGCGGCGTGACGGGCCGCGGGCCGACGCCCGAGACCGATGCCGGGCCCGGGGTACCCTCGCGCGCTCGGGCGCGATACAACTCGGTCTCCGGTGCGGACGGGACCGAATTATCCCCGTCGGCAGCGAAGCAGTACGAGATAGGGAACAGGTGACGGTTTTGGTCGAGCGGTCCGGAAATTTCAGCGCCTGGCGCTTCTCCGTCGCCCCCATGATGGATGGGACGGACGGAGCCGATTTTCTCTAGGAGGAAACGGCTCGCTGTACCTTCATGCTGTACGAAATGCTGTAGTCGATCCCATGCCTCTGTCCGACCTAGGCGCCATCCCCGACACCGTCCTCACCTGGTCCCGCGGCCTCGCCAGCCTCTCCCCGGGCGTCGTCCCGTGCCGAGGACTCCGACCCGACGAGTGGCGCGAGACGCACCGGCTGTGCGGCGAGTTCATCGAGCGCTGGGGGATGCAGGCGCACGCGGCGGGGTGGGACACGCTGCGGCTGTTCGGGGTCCACCCGGAGCTCGGTACGATCCGCGGGGACTACAGCGGCATCCTCGTGACGCTCTCGGTCGAGATCCACGAGGTGACGCCCGAGTGGATCAAGCTCGGGAGGTGGACCGCCTACCGGCACGAGCCCGTAAAGATACCGGGCATGATCCCGATCTGGGAGACGAAGCGATGACCGGCGGCGAGGCCTACAAGGCGAAGCTCCTCACCGAAGACGTCCTCAACGCGGCGGTCGCGGCCTACCTCGCGGATCCATCGGCGCCGGCAGTGTTCAAGATCGGCGAGGGCCGCATCGACGTCGCCGCGGCCGTCCTGGCTCATCCCTACGCCGTCGAGGTGCTTGGGCGGGAGGACGTGACCGGGCCGCAGAAGCGGAACGCGGTCAGGACGGCGGTGCTGCTGGCGACGGTCTAAGAGCGTCTAACAGAACGGCACGATTGGGTCAGTTGGGCGTTGGGGTGGTATGGCTCGCCCGCTTTGCCCTGACGATCTCTGGGCTGCGATCGCCCCGCTTCTGCCGCCCCACCCGCCTCGCCCGAAGGGCGGGCGCCCCCGGGTGGACGATCGGGCTGCCCTGACCGGCATTCTGTTCGTGCTGCGCTCGGGCATCCCCTGGGAGATGCTGCCGGCCGAGATGAAATGCGGCTGCGGCATGAGCTGCTGGCGCCGGCTGCGCGACTGGCAAGCGGCCGGCGTGTGGCGGCGCTTGCATCAGGTCCTGCTCGAGCGCCCACAGGCGGCGGGTGAGATCGACTAGAGCCGAGCGAGCGTCGACAGCGCGAGCGTGCCGGCCAAAAAAGGGGGTCTGCCACCGGCCCGAACCCGACGGACCGGGGCAAGGCGGGGACCAAGCGCCACCTTATCACCGACGCGCGTGGCACGCCGCTCGGCCTCGTTCTGACCGGTGCCAACTGCCACGACAGCCCACTGATGGCCCCGACGGTGGACGCCATCCCGCCCCTGCGCAACGGACGGCGTGGACGCCCCCGCCAGCGCCCCGACAAGCCGCACGCCGACAAGGCCTATGATGCCAGAGCGCGGCGTCGGGAGTGCCGGGCACGCGGGATCAGACCGCGGATTGCCCGGCGCGGTATCGAGAGAAGTGACAGGCTCGGGCGGCATCGCTGGGTGGTCGAGCGCAGCCACGCCTGGTTCAACCGTACCCGCCGCTTGCCCGTCCGCTATGAGCGGCGCGCCGACATCTACGAGGCTTTCACGCTCCTGCAAGCCAGCCTCATCACCCTCAACCAGATCAAAAGGTTCTTTTAGGCGCTCTAAACCACGAGTGGCTGATTTAGCGGGAGGTCCAACCCAAGGCGGGAGTGGCAATTCCGCAACAACTCTTCCACACGGTTCAGCATATCACTTTCGTATGAGAATCGGCTGATTCGGTGCATGGGGCGGACGGCGATGTCTATGCGGATTTGCGGAGAGATATTGCCGGGTCACCCGGTCACGCAAACCTTTTTGGCTGCTGATAATTACCTGAGCGGCATCGCAGTCTTAATAGCTACTTATGACGAAAAGAAACGCACGAGTTCCATAAATATTTCTTTGCGATGCATAACTGATACTGTTCGTTATATCGCTAGCAGGGAGATAAAACTGTCTCAAGTATATGACAATTCCTTTGTTGAAGTATTTTTCGAGCCCGAGTTGTCTTCTGCTGGCTCTTTGTACGAAATTTGTGTTTGTTCAGACGACTCATCCCATAATAATGCCGCAACACTCTATATAACAGACGGGGATCAAAGAATTAAGGGGCACGTTGCCTGCGACTCATTCGCAAAACTAAGTGATGAAGATGGCATAATTGCCAAACTGTCGTATGCTCCGTCTATAGTCAGCAGTCGAGTCCCTCCAAATCTCGAGATTAGTTTGGTGACTCAATGTAATCTCAATTGCGTCCATTGCATATCTCGCGAAACAAGGAAAGTTGCGCGGAGAATGGGTCCCATCATTAGGGATGCTGTGAGATCGTGGGCGCGGTCTGGGGCTTTACAGACCGCATACACTGATTTCAGTGGAGATATTTTCTGGGCAGACGCGCGCTTTGGCGGGGAGTTAGATTTCTTAATATCTCTAGATATTCCATTTCACGTTGATACTAACGGCACTCATCTAAGTCTGGATGCTATCAACAAGGTGCTCGCCTCCAAGGTCACGTCCATCAATATATCTATCGACGCGGCAAATCCGGAAACTTATAAACGCATCCGAAAAGGGTCGCCTCATCTAGACACCATTTTCGGCAACATGAAGATGCTCAGTGAAAGGCGATATGTACTCGGCCGCCACGATGTTCCGCTGTCGGCAGCATTTGTAGCGATGCGATCTAACATTGAAGAATTGCCAGAATTTATTATGAAAGTTAAGAGCGCGGGTTTTGATGCAGTAAGAACTATACATATGCAGGCATACACCTCAGATATGGATCACGAAAGCTTGTGGCACGATCAAGAATTATTTAATAATGTAAGAGAGTCTGCAATTGAAGTCGCAAATACAATTGGAATTGATATATTTATAGATCGACCATTTGACGATAGAGACGATCAGATCGGAACATCGTTCTGCACCCTTCCGTGGCGAGCCGCTTACCTGCTTGGTAATGGCGATGTGCTTGCCTGCTGCGTTCCCGGACTTCGGATGGGAAATTTAAATGAACAATCAATGGAGGAAATATGGAATGGGCAAAAATATCAGGCGTTAAGGCGAGCGGTAAACTCCGACAATCGCCCAGCATCATGTCGCGCATGCCCCTTTGTCAGAAAGACAAACAACCCATTAAGTTATATGCCGCATCGAGTAATTAGGGGACTTGATTTCGAGGAGGCATGAAAAAGCCCCGCTCGGCGGCTGCCGGCGGGGCTGAAGGCGGTGTCCTGGGTCTGGAAATCCGCCGGGGTAACGGCTCGGCGGCGGGATGGGTTCTGGATCAGGGGTGTCGGGTCCGACCCTGCACGTCCTGCTCGCGTTCGATCCGTTCAAGAATCTCGGTCTGCTTCCGTGCTTCCTCGCGCATGATCCTCACGCACTCGGCGATCCGGCGCTGAAGCTCAACGCACTCGCGCAGGATGTCCCGGATCTCCCGGGTCATGTCCGTGAAGACCACCGCACCCTGAAGGTGCATGGCGCCATCCGGCGCGGCGAGCGTCGCCCCGGCCGGCGCGGCTGGCGCGGCTGCGGCATC
This sequence comes from Methylobacterium ajmalii, assembly GCF_036448855.1. NCBI lineage: Bacteria > Pseudomonadati > Pseudomonadota > Alphaproteobacteria > Hyphomicrobiales > Methylobacteriaceae > Methylobacterium > Methylobacterium ajmalii. The sequence continues at coordinate 13,054 of NZ_JAZFXT010000029.1, read as the reverse complement.
CTTCGCCTTGTCGGCCTTGAACATCAGCTTCAGCCCGGCGATCACGATCAGCGCGCCCAGGGCGGCTTGCAGCACCGGAAAGCCGGCCAGGCTGTCGTAGATCTGCTTCAGGAACCCGGCCTCAAGCATCGGTCGCCTCTCCCCCGTGCGCCCGCGGCTTGGGCGTGAGCACCAGCCCGCTCGCAGCGGCCGACGCCCTCAGCTCTTCGATCTGGCCCTCGAGGGTGTCCTTGCGCCGTACCGCGTCGCGGCGGGCGATGTAGCAGGACAGCAGCTCGAACATCGTCAGGGTGCCGAAGACCGGGATGTTGAGCGAAGGGGAGTTGGCGTGGAAGGCGTCGAGGAACAACGCAAGGGTGAGCTGCCCCCAGACCACGGCGCTGAACAGCGCGCACCAGGCGCGGATGTATGCCCCCGAGGGGAAGACTCTACCGTTGTTGATGTGCCCGTTCATGTAGAGGGCGAAGGCCCGGGCGATGCCGACCACGGCGTAGAAGGTCGCCATGTTCTCCTCGGTGGCGCCGAGGGCGGCGATCGGCCGGAGAGCGGAGCGCTCAAAGGTGTCCCCCGGCATCGCGAGGGTCAGGGCGATCATGATCATCATGACCGCCATCGACCACTCGAACAGGCGCTCCGAGCTGTAGGGCCCGGCCGGGTGGCTGGGGTCGGCCTCGAACAGCGGCATCAGCGCCTCCCCCAGCCGCAGGCGGCCACGCCTTTGGCGTTGTGCGCCCGGACCTGCCGGCGGGTCTCCGGTGTGTCCTTGGCGCAGTAGATGATGGGGGCCGCGGTCCGGCAGAACCGGGCCGCGTCGACCTGGACGTCAGGGGCCGAGCACGCGAAGACGAAGAAGCCCGCGGCCGCGCAGGTGAACGTCATGGCCTCAGTCCTTTCGGAGGAAGGGGTCAGCCGGATCCTCCGGCGCGGCGGCAGCGGCCTCGCCCGCCGCCCGGGCGGCGGTCTCCTGGCGCTCGGCTTCGGCGCGGGAGGCCGTCGCCTGCGTGGCGGCGCCGAGATCGCGCAGGGCTTGCTCGGCGCGCAGGTTGGCGAGCCACTGCGTGACGCCTTTGACCACCAGGGTGATGAGCGCGGACGCCCACAGCGGCAGGGAGATCACTGCGCGACCACCTTCGGCCCGGCCGCCTCGGCGATGTGCGTCGAGGTGGTGACGATCTGGGCCACCTGCGGCACCGCCGCGGCGGACTGCACCAGGGCGGTGTTGCGCCGGGCGTAGAGGCCCCAGGCGGTGACGGCGATCGTCACGATGGCGCCGGTGACCGCGGTGGCGGTGTCGGCGTCGATCCAGCCGCGGCCCACGGCGATGCCGCCGCCGAACTGCAGGAGGGTGCGCAGGAGCGCGGCAAGCTGGTCCTGGTTCATGGTCGTGTCCTTGAGGGGGTGCTCGGCTGGCCCGGCCGGCGCGGGTCGAACTGCCGCAAAATCTGCGGAGGTTGGTCAGGCGGCTGCCTTGGCGCCGTCGATCGCCGCCCAGGTGCCGGGCCCGGCGATGCCGTCGGCCACCAGTCCATGCGCCCGCTGCCAGGCGCGCAGGCTCGCCTCGGTCAGGGCGCCAAACGATCCATCCGTCGTCACGCCGATCGCAGCCTGCAGCGCCTTCACATCGCCACCCTTGGCTCCGCGCCGGAGCGTCGGGCGCCCGGTGGTGTCCTTCGCCGGCACGAGCGGCCGCACCGGCGCGCCGTTCATGATGCCGGCGACCCGGGCCCGGAACGCCTGCATGTCGATCCCGGCCGGGTCGATCTTCCGGCCCTTCGGCAGCGCCCATTCCCGGTGCGCGACCGCCATGATCGGTGCTGCGCCAACATGGGACAGGACCGCGGCGCAGAGCCGGGCGTAGGCGTCAACCTGCACCTCGGGCCAGGGCTCGCCCACGCCGGTGTTCTCAGCCTCGACGCCGATGCTCGAGCTATTGCCGGCGGTCATGCCCTGCCAGGCGCCCGGGCCGGCGTGGTAGGCGATTCCGGCCGCAACGACGTAGCAGGTGCCGTCCCGACCGAGCGCGACGTTGCAGAGCGGGCCGGCGAGATCGGGTCGGCCCTTGGTGACGGTGCCGAGCGACGGCATGTTGCCGGTCTTCGGCCCGGCGGTGTGGTGCAGCATCACCATACGCACGGTGCCGAGCTCGCCGTGGCCACGGGTCTTCCACCCGTCGACCTCGGCGAACTTGAGGCCGGCGGCGCGGAGCACGTCGGCGAGCCAGAGCGCGTTCGGCATCAGGCGGCTCCCGCGCTGGTCTTGGTGGCGCGCGACCGGCGCTTGCGCTGCTCCTCCACCCCGCCCCCGGCCGCCGGCAGGTCGTGATCCAGCGTCGCCTCGTGCTCGGCGTGGTCATGACCGCAGAGGCAGCCGTCGACGTGGTCGTGATCGTTGGGCGCGTGCGGGCGCGCCGCTGGGGTCTTGGCGGTCATGGTGTCTCCAGATTGTCAGGGGTGTCTGGACCGGGCCGGGTGGCGCAGCGGTCGGGGTTGGATCAGAGCGCCGCGGCAGCACTCCACAGCGCGTCGAGTGCCGCGGCATCGTAGCCGAGCATGGCGCCGAGCGCCGGCACGAGCGGGTGATCGCGCTCGTAGGTCGTGGCCGAGGACATCAGCATTCGGGCGGGGAAGCGCTGATCCACCGGAAGGCTGGCGATGGCGGCCGCCATTCAGGCCGGCAGGTCGCCCCGCGCCGCCCAGGCCAGCGCCTCGTCCTCGGTGATGACGTGGGCGAGCGCGAGTGCCTGAGCGAACTGGCGATCGGAGATCGGCGCGAGGTCTGTGGCTGCGAAGGCCAATGGCGGCGTCTCACCCTCCGGCGTGAAAATGACGCCGGAGACAGCATCGATGGTCGAGGGCATGGCTAGAGGCTCGTCTGGCTGACGGCGGCCGTCTCGCCGGCCTGCCCGCTGGGATCGGCGTTGCTCTGGGGGCCGAGGTAGAAGGCGCCTGTGCCGGCCGTCAGGTCGAATTGGCTCACAAAGCCGCCCCAGCCGGCTCCGCCACCGCGCCCGGCCGTGCCCGTGCCGTTGCCGTTGGCGCCGTTGCCGCCGTCGCCGCCCGACACGTCGATGGCATTCGCAGCGGCAGACCCGGTAAGGTAGCGGTAAACGATCGTCACCCACCCCCCGCCGCCGCCTGCTCCGCCGCCGCCGCCGCCGACGTTGCCGGTGGTTGGGCCGTACCCAGCTCCACCCTTCGCCCCTCGGGCGCGCACGGCAGCAGCGCCCGTCGAGACGCCGCGGATGATGGTCCGGGCGTAGATGGCGACGACCGCTCCGCTGCCGCCGCCGGATCCGCCCGCCCCGCCGCGGTTAGTGCCGTCGCCGCCACCGCCGGAGCCGCCGGGCGTCTGCGCGGCGCAGCCTACGATCGGGGTATTGCCGCGCAGGAGATCGATGGCGCTCCGACGATACCGCGTGATGGGCCCTAGCAGAGTCTGGGCCGTAGACGTCCCTCCTGATCCGCTCGGCCCGGCTCCACCCGCGCCTCCCGACCCGGTATTCCCGGCCCCCGCTGCTGCGGGGGCGCCCGCGCCCACGATCGCCTTGTTTCCAGCGGCCGTGCCCCCGGATCCTCCGGCGACCCCGACCACCCCGCCGCCCACCGTGCCGGACGCGAGCGCCGTGGTGGCGGCCGGCGCGGTGCTGGATGTCGCGTCTGTGCCCGCGAGTGCGGCGCGTCCAATCCACCCGCTCGTCAAGCCCGAGATGTCGAGCGTGCCGAGGGCGTGCAGGCGATACCCTGCCGTATCGACTACCGCCGATCCCGACAGGGTGAGGTTGCGGAAGTAGGTGTCGCGGGTGAGGGTGACCGTGCCGCTGGAATAGCTCGCGTCCCCGTCGGAGCCGTCACCGAACCAGAAGAGGTCGGAGGCCGCGGCGCTGCTCGCGGCGCCCGGCAGATCGTCGCCGACGGGCAGCTCTGCTGTGCGCCCGTTGATCCGGACGAGAGGGCGCCGCGTCGCCATGTCAGCTCGCCTTGACCACGTAGTCGTCGGGCTCGAACGTCAGTTCGCTCGTGCTCGTCGCCTTGCCGATGTACTGGTCGACGGTGCCGACGCCCGTGACCGGCGTCGCGGTGAGGCCGCCGGGGGTCGTCGCGAGATAGTATCGGGCGCCGTCGGTCAGGCCCGACAGGCCGGTGATCAGGCGCGAGAAGTAGACTGTCGCGTTCCCGCCCTGGACGACGGCGGCGAGCACGAAGCCGTTGCACTCCTTGCCCTCGACTGACGCGTCGGCTTTGCGGACGTTGATGGTGCCGGCGTTGTCGTAGAGGTTGACGAGGTTGCCGGCTGACAGCGCTTCGGACGCGACGACGACCTTGGTGTCGGCGCCGTAGCCGACCGGCATCACCGACGTGTGCAGGCGCCCGGTCGCGTCGAGCGCCGGGATATCGCCGTCATTCGCGGCACCCGTCGAGACTACGACGCCCACGATCTCGCGCCACACGCCGGCGACGCGGCGCGCGAAAGTCTTTGCAGCCATGATGATGTCCTATAGTTCAGGCGGCGAGGATAAACGGCTCGTCGATCTCGACGACGACCGTTGTTGCGGAAATCGCAGTCGCGACTTGCAGGACGAAACCGGTACTCGGCGCGGTTTGCGTCATCAGTCCGTTGAGCCCGAGGTAGAGGGGGCCGGGCTGCCACGTCCACGTCGTCTCGGTCATGACGCCGGATCGGATGATGTCGGCCGGTGCACCGGCTACGGCGGCGGCCGCGGTGACGCCGAGCACCTGCGCGGCGTCGGCGACCGCATCGCTCGAGGCGAAGACGACGCCCGAGGGAGATCCGCGCACGACCCAGTGGCCGCCTAGCGCCGCCGGTCCGACCGGCAGCCGGAACCCGACGCCGGCGGCGCCGTCGCGCCCCGGTGGGCCCTCCGGACCCTGCTCCCCTGGCACCTCGACGACGATCACGTCAGGGTCGGGTGGCACCTCGACGGTAGCCACAATGTCATCAGTCATCAGAAATGCTATCGACGCCGATGACGCCTCCCGAGGCGAGGTAAGATTGTCGCCCCGCGATGCGGCGCTCGATCTCGTAGCGCCCGACTTGGCCGAGGCTGATCTGGCGGCTGTCAGCGAGCGTGCGACGCCACCTCAGCAGGCCCGTCGCGCCATCGTAGGTCAGGCCATCGCCAGGATTGGCGGTGCTGCGCACGAGGCGGCTACCGCCGCTGACAATGGTGAGCACGAGGGTCGAGCCTGCGCCGTCGAACGGGGCCCCGCCGCTCAGCAACTTCCATGCGATGTCAGGGGCGTTCGTGCCGCGTCGGATTTTGATGGCAGGATCAGCCATGCTGCCTCCGGTGGGTTTAAAGTCGTAGTGGCGCGAAAGCGGGCAACATGGCCGCTTCACTGCATGTAATTTGCATATATAATAAACGCGGTCGGTTAATTATTATTGTTACTACTGTGAGAAACTATATTTCGCTATCAAGCGTGATAAATATCTTGCCGTGCGTATTGATGGCGACCGGGTTGACGGAGAGCGTCACGTTCGTTGCATCGACGGCCGCGACCATCACCGACACGGATTGCACGGATGCGCCTCCCGCCCCGGCAATCGAGGCTGTTGCCCTGAACTTGGTCGGGGTCGCCGCCAGGCCATGGGGCACCAGCAAATAGCCGCCGCCCGTCTGCGTGTCATAGCTCGCGATTTTCGTTGAGCGCACGGCGCCGGCCGGACCGCCCGCGACCGACACGAAGGGCTTGGCCTCGCACTGGCTCGCCGACCCGAACTCGATCGCCGGTAAGAGCGATGCAGAGGTCAGCAGCAGGCAGGCGGCGCCTGAGAAGCCGTGCATGGTGTTGCCGACGAACGACCCGCTGAAGCCGGGCGCAAGGCTGGCAGCGGCCGTGCCGAACGCGATTTCGTTGCCGACGAACGATGCCCCCGAAGCAACCGCGCCGCCCGTGCCCGCCACGCTCTGGATAGCGGGCGCGCCACCACTGCCCGGCGCGGCGATATAGTTGCCCTGCGCGAGAACGCCGCTGATCCCGGTGCCCTGATAGCCCCCAGGCTCGAACCGCAGGGCCCCCGACCCGTTGCCCTGGTCCATCATGTTGCCCAGGAGCCTCGCGTTGAGCACGGACGAGAGCGTTAGGAAGGGCCCGCCGGTCAGGACGCTTTCATTGTAGGCAACCAGGGTGCCTTCGGGGCGAAACGCTGCGCCATTGTCGCCGATCCACCCGCCGCTTGCCGTCCCGCCAAAATAATTGCCGACGACATGATTGTTGATCGAGATCTTCGCAGGGTCGTTGCGGATCTGACGCCAAGTGAAAGAGCCAGAACGGAGATTTGTGATATTATTGAAACGAATATGGTTGTTGGAAGTCGAGAACTCGATCAGCGGACCGCTTGCCGAAATATTATCCGCAATGATCTTGTTGTTCTGTATTTCGTTTGCATCGGTGGTCAGGTTGAACACCCGTCCGCTTGACCCGCGATGATAGATTGTCAGGCCGTGGACGTTTCCCGGAAGTGAGGTGGCCCTGAACATGTCGATCGGGTCGTTGGTCAGCACGCAGCCGCCACCGCCGACGATCTCGACGCCTGAGATGTCGACCGTTGACCTGATCTTGTGGCAGGCTCCCGGCACCCCGGGGACGATCAGTCGTGCGTTCGCGGCTTTCGCGGCAGCGACCGCGCGGCCGAAGTCCGCCGACACGTCGCTGCCCGCCAGCACGGACGGCACGGAGACGTAGGCCAGCAGATCGATGCCAGCGGCTGTCGCGCGAAAGCGCTCGGCGATGGGGCTGGCGTTGGGGCCGACTGTCGCATTCGCCCCGGACACCTCGCCGGTCAATCCTAGACCCGTGAGCGCGATGCTCGGGGTGGTGACCGCGTCCGGCGTCAGGGTCAGCTTGCCGGCCTGACGTTTGCCGAGCGTGAGAGGGCCGAGCTTGAGGTTGCCGGCGGCATCGATTTGGCCCGGGGGCAAAACCTGTTGCGCGTAGACCGGTGCGGAGGCGCAGAAGAGCGCGTCGAGCGCGAGCGGGATGAGGGCAAGCTTACGCATCACGCGAAGGTCCACAGGTTTGAGCCATTGGAGTGGAAGATGAGCTTCTGATAGGGCGAGCCCATCACGACTGATGGCTGTCCCGCGATTGTGTCCGAGCCCAGGGCGGAGACCGTAATCGTCAGCCCCGCATCGAATGAGCAAAGGCCGGTCTCGTCGGCAACGTAAAGCGGCTGGCCGGGCTCGAAGCCCGCCCGCCGCCGGGGGCAGCGATACCGTGCGCCCTGCTGTGAGGCCGGTGACGCCCACGTAGGCGTCCGATGCGGCGAGCGCTACGCTCTGGTCCGCCACTTGGCGCCGGCCGCAGCGCACCAGGGACACGCCGCCCGGGGTGGCCCCGTCCTGCATTCGCAGGCGCTCCCCATCCCAGATTGGTTCGCCGGGAGCTCCGATATAGCTGCGCACCGCGGATCGATCGGGCAGATCGCTGGCGGCTCCCTGCCGCGCAAATTGGCGCTTCTGGCGAGCCATCAGCTGCTCCAGTCGTTTGAGGGATCGGGGCTGCCGTCGAAGGACCAATCATAGGCAGCCGTCTGCAGCTGGGCGGCGTAGGACCTAGCGTCGGCGGCGGCGGCGGCCGCGGCATCCCGGGCGGCCTGGGTCAGGCTGACGGCAAATCCCGACACATCGCGGTCGTTGCCGGTTTGCGCCCGGTCCTGCGCCGTGGCTGATGCCGCCGCTTGAGCCGTCGAAGCAGCGGGCAGCGCTAGATCCCGCGCGGCCTCAGCTGCCTGTCGGGCCGCCGCCGCCGCTGAAGCCTGTGCCAGCGCCGTCGCGGCCTGGTTCGTCGCCTCCGTTGCGCCGCTAGATGCGGCGGCAGCCTGGGACGCCGCTGTTCCCGCGCTCGCCTGGGCGTCGCGGGCGCTCAATGCCGCCATGCCGGCCGAGCCCGCAGCACCGCTGGCGCTACCAGCCGCCGACGATGCCGCTGATGTGGCCGCACCAGACGCCGTGCTGGCACGATCCGCGGAGAGTATCGCGTCGTCTCGGGCAGCCTGCGCCTCTACCGTGCTCTCCGCCGGTGATCCTTTGATCTCCTGGCCCGCAGACCAATCACTAGCTTGGCCTGTGTTAGCGATCTTCGTGTAGAGCGTCCAGGGGTCGCCAAGGCTCAGGAAGACAAAGCCGACACCCTGGTCATTGTATTTCGCCCGGTCGCTCGGCGGCCCGGCCACGTCCCATTTGATCGGGCCTGCCTCGAACTGCGCCAGGAGCTGGCTGAGCCTGAGGTTGGTGGTGGTCGACTGGTTCCAATACGGGCCGGTCAGGGAGATGTCCCAATCCGACGCGCCTGTGATGTCCGGGCCCGGCCAGGCCTGCTTGAGCTGCAGCTGGCTGGGCGAGATCGCTCGGGAGATCAGCGCGGTGATGCCGCGCAGCACCAGCTGATCTCCCTCAGCCGCCACGAAGCTGGTCAGCGTCCCGGACACGACGAAAGACCCCGTCGTCACGGAGACGAGGCCGGCAGAGGTAGCCATGAGGTAGGTGCTCCCGTAGCGTCAGGCTCGACGGTGGTGGGGCGCTCGTCCGGGCCTGCCCGCGGCGCGGCTTCAGGCCTGCCCGCGCTCGTAGCCGACGGCGACGTTGGCGATGGTGAGGGCGAGGTTGGTGCAGCCGGCACCGGGGATCATGCCGGCGGTGAGGACCGGGATCAGGGCATCGCCGATCTTGATGGCGGTGATCTGGTTCTGGGCGTTCTGCACCAGCGTGACGGCGGTGGGCTGGTTGGTATCGGCCATGGGAGGCTCCTGGGTGATGGGCCTCACGGGCCCGGGGGAAGGACGAATTCCAGACCGACAGCCTGCAGTGCGGCGACGACTTCGCTCTCGGTGGTGGCGCGGGCGACGGCCTGGGTGACGCGGACCCGCTCTTTCTCGCGCTCGACCGTCTTCGTGCTCTCGGCAATGATCGCCGCGGCCAGCACGGCAGGATCCTGACCGCGCTCGGCCGCCTCCTCGGCGATCCATTCGCTGTCGCCGCCAGCGAGTACGCGAGCCGCCTCCTGCGCCTTGAGCAGGTCGGCCGCCTGCAGCCCGGCGGGCCGGGAGACCAGGGCCTGCTCGGCGTAGTGGAGGGTGGCGATCTCCTTTGCCCGGGCGCGCACCGCCTCGAGGCCTGGGCCGATCACGACCGCGCCGGCTGGCGCCTCCGGGACGGGGCCGGTGGCGACCGGCACCGTCAGCGTCTCGACCGCCGGCCGGCGCGGCCATGCCACCATCGTGACCTGATAGGTGCCGGGCACCATCAGGACGAGGTCGACCGCGCCGCTGGCGGTCACGGTCTCGGTGATGGGGCCCGTGACTGCGATGACGGTGTCCGGCGGCAGGTGCACGCGCGCCGGTGCGCCGGGGGCGGGCTCGCGGGTGGCGAAGGCCACGACGAGGGCGCGCCGCAGCCGCAGGCGCCGAGCCGGGCCGGTCGGGTCCTCGATGTAGTGCGTCGCGTCGGCCGCCTCGCCAGCCAGGATGCCGCCGCGCTCGGCATCCTCGGCCACGATGTACTGCATCTCCATCCGGCCGCGTTCGGTGATCCGGCCGGCTTCATCGTGCCTCACAAAGGGCACAGGCGCCGAGGTGTACGGCCCCATGCTCATTTGCTCTCCTGAACGCTGATGTAGACGCCGCCGATCCCGACGGTGTTGTCATCGACGACCTGATAGGTGTGCGATCCAACGCCAGGATAATCGAGTATGGGGTATGTGGTTGGCCCGAGCCGCAGGTATGAAGCGTTGACGTTTGGGCTTGGGTCGAAGTCCATCGTGAAGTTTGCGGGAATGGCGCCGATCAGGGTGCCATCTCGGTAAATCTTGATCGCCCCGGTGCTGATCCCGGTCTGTCGGAAGCGCGAGCTGAGATCCCCGACCCGGTTGGCGAGCACCGCCACGGCCCGCGCCGTCCGGACAGTGATGGTCACGCTCGCTTGCTGGCCGTTCGATTGCGCCGAGACGAGGCCCGAGATGGCCCCGTCCTTCACGTTAATGTTGTCGACGACCAAGTTGCCGATCTGGGCCGAAGTGACGATCAGCGCCTCGGTCGCGAGCTTCCGCGCGGTGATCGTGCCGTCCACGAACACGTCGGCGCTGATACGGAGGTTGAACGAGACCGATCCGTCGAGTTGCCGGACGCCGGTGAACACGAACCCGCCCGACTGGCCGTCGATGTAGCCGGTGACGCCGTATTGGACTTTCACGCCGTCGTAGGAAGCGGCCAACGTCGTGATCTGGGCGGTGTGCCCATTCTGCGTCGTCGAAAGCGATTGGATGGACGACGCCTGCGACGACAGTTGCCCGTCGACATTGTCGGCCCGGGTCTGCAGCTGGGACACAGCCTGGGCATTGGCGCCGATCTGCCCGCCCTGGCCCGATACCGTGCTGGACAGGTTCGAGAGCTGCTGCGCCTGGGTCGACAAGCCCTGCTCGGTCACGCTGGTTCGTGTACTGAGGTCTTGTAACGCCTGGCTGTTCGCGCCGATCTGGCCGCCCTGGGTGGAGACTGAGCTTTCGAGCGCCGTGGTCCGGTTCGCGACGCTCGTGACGTTGCCTTCGGTCGTCGAGGTTCGCGCCGCGAGATCGTCGATGGCTCGGGCCTGTCCGACGATCTCCCCGCCCTGGTCGGAGACCGAGGCTGCGAGTGCATCAGTCCGACGTGCCTCACTCTCGATCCTGCCCTCGGCGGCAGAGGTGCGTGTGGTGAGCCGCGAGACCGCGTCGGCGGTACCGCTGATCTGGCCTCCCTGAGTGGACACGGTCGAGGATAACGCGTCGAGGCGAGCGGCCTCGCTGGTGATCCGGTCCTCCGCGGTGGTCGTGCGTGCCGTTAGGTCCGACAAAGCCGTGGACGTGCCGCTGATCTGCTGGCCCTGATCTGAGACGGTTGCCTCAAGCGCCGTGGTGCGCTTCGCCTCGGACGTCACCCGGCCGTCGATCTTCTCCGCCCGGGTGCTGACGCGGTCGATCGCCGTCGCGTTGGCCGAGATCTGCCCGCCCTGCGTCGTCACCGTCGATCGCAGCTCCGTCAGGCTCTCCGAGAGGCTGACGATGTTGTCCTCGGTTAGGGTCACGCGCGCGGTGAGAGCCTGCACCGCATTCGCTTGCCCGGACAGGGCAAGATCGTTGGCGTCGATCCGCGACGAGAGCTGCGTGATCGACTGCGACTGGGCTGTGATCGTCCCCTCGGCGTTCGTGACCCGGGTCGACAGGCCCTGGATCGCCGAGGCGTTACCGACGATGCCGCCCTCGGCGACGTCGAGGCGCGCCGCGAGGGTGGTGGTGATCGACGCCAGAGCCTCGTCGCCGGAGACCCGCAGGCGCGTCTCGCGCTCGATCGCCGCATAAGATCGGCCATCCGCGACCTTGAGCACCTGGCGCTGCTCGTAGCTGTTCGCGGCCTCCGTCGCTGCCTCGGCCGCGAGACGGTCCACCGCCGCCGTCAACTGCCGGATGGAGCCCAGGATGCTGTCGTCCCCAATGCTGAGGGCGAGCCGCGTGGCCTCGCGCGCGCTGTCGATCAGGCCCTGCGCCTCGGCGAGCTTGTCGACCGTCAGCTGCTGCCCGAGCGCCAGGGTGCCCCGCCCGAGGTCGTTGATCGCGCCGATGTCCTTCTGCAGCTGCGCGGACATCTTCTCGATCTGGATGGACAGGGGCTCGATCAGCTCGCCCTGAACGACCGGCGCCACCGTCGTGAACGTCGTCGTGATCCAGTCGCCGGGCAGCCCGGTCCGGCCGTAGGCCCGGGCGCGCACCGTCACGGGCCGGTCGGTCTGCCGCATCTGGGCGCGACCGCTCGAGGCGGGGACGAGCGGCGATAGCACCTCCCAGGTGGTGGCGCCGTCGTAGCTGATCTCGACCTCGTAGGCGCGGGCGCCGAGGGTTGCCGAAACGCCCCACACGACCTCGATGCCGGTCTCCACCCTCTGGCAGTGGGCATGGAGCACCGAGATCTCGGGCATCAGCGGCTCGGCCAGCGGGTCGGCGTTCACAGGCGCCGGCGCGATCGTCTGCTCGTCCAGCAGTTGCCACACCCGAGCGTCGTCCTTGACCATCTCGATCTGAACGTGGTCCGGGTCGCTCGGAATCGCCGAGCGTGCGACGTAGGTCTCCCGAAGCTCGACGAGCTCGCCGAGCACCACCGTTGTCGGGTCCTGCGTGTCCCGGGCGAGCACGTCGGCGAGGCTCAAGCCCGTCTGCGCGGACAGCGTCGTCACGTCGTCGGGATGCAGCTCGAGCCCGCGGGAGCCGACGCCGCGCATGCGCAGGATGCCCCACTCCTTGCCCTGGCGCGTGCGGATCGATCCGTAGCCGTAGGCGGCCGGGACGTTCGCGGTCGCGTCGAGGGTCAGCACGTTGCCGGCGGCCGACGCGACGCCGTAGGCCTGCTTCCCGCGCAGGAACCATAGGTCCGACAGGACGTGGTCGCCCGGGTAGACGAGGCGGCCGTCCCACTCGGTCTGAATCTTCCGCTCGGCGCCGCGGAACACCGCGACCGCGGCGAGCCAGGTGGCGTGCTTGAGCGCGTGCAGCCCGTCGGTGATGCCGGCGACCTTGTAGCGCTTCGGGGTCCGGGTCGGCGCGCCGTAGCTGTAGCGCACCTCGTCCGGCCGCTTCGGATCGCCGTCGCGATCGAACTCCACGATGACGTCGCCGCCCTCCACCTTCGTCTTGTAGGTGGCGCCCGACGAGTCCCGCACGATCTGCCGGCGGGTGAGGACGTGGCGCGGCTCGGCCCGGCTCTCGTCGCGGACGAAGCTGTGCACCGCGCCCACCTTCACCGGGTCGGCGCGCAGGGGTAGGAGCAGTTGGCCGGCCGCCTCCCAGAACGAAGACACCTCCGGCAGCGCGCCGTCATAGGTGTCGTTGTCCGCCAGCAGGTTCGCGTAATAGAGCGCCTTCGACGCATCGACGCTGTTCGGTGTCAAACGGCATCGGAACGGGACCCCTGATCGGCGTCCAATCGGGCCCCCTTGTTGAGCATGCGCGACGCCCCTGCTCAGCCCGGCGAAGCGGGTCGGGGTGGCGCAGCCGGGCTGAGCAGGGGG